>NZ_BAAAUT010000049.1:0-54693 GCF_039534085.1 Planomonospora alba | reverse complement strand
GGTCCGGGCGGGAGGGCCGGCCGGGGCGGTCGGGCGCCCGGAGCGCCCGGTGGACGTGCTGGTGGTCAACCCGGTCGGCTTCACGACCCGGCCGGAGCTGGGCATCGCGGACCTGCTGTGGCGCGGCGACCGCTGGGAGGCCGTGCTGGACGGCACGCCGGTGGCGGAGTTGCCCGCCCTTCCCGGACCGGTCACCGGCGTGGAGGTGGCCCGGCTCCGCCCGCTGCGCGCGCTGCGCGTCGGCTGGCCGGCGCCGGAGGCAGCCGGCGTCGCCGCGCCCCCGGGGTCCGCGCGGGCGGCGCAGCCCCCTGACCCGGCCGACCGGTACGGCACCGCGGATCTCATCGCGGCCCTGGCCGCCGCCGGAGTGCCCCTGCTCTGCCGCCGCGTGCCCCCGGGGGTGCGCGCCGCGCTCGGCGAAGGACCGGCCCGCCTGCTGGAGAGCGCCACCCCGGACCTGCTCGCCGACGACCTGCGGCGCGAGGAGCACAGCATCGCCCTGCGGCGGGAGGCCCTGCTCGCACACGGCGCCCGGGCCCGGTCCGCGCGGCCGAAGGTCTCGGTGCTGCTGGTGACCCGGCGGCCGGAGCTGGCGGGCTTCGCGCTCTCCCAGATCGCCCGGCAGCGCCTGGTCGACGCCGAGGTCGTGTTCGCCGCGCACGGGTTCCGCCCCGGCGACGTGCTCCGGGAGGCGCCGGCCGCCGGGCCGTACCCGGTGACGGTGGTGGAGGCGGACGCCGCGACGCCCTTCGGCGAGGTGCTCAACCTGGCGGCGGACCGCGCGGGCGGCGACTACCTCGCCAAGTGGGACGACGACGACTGGTACGGCCCGCACCACCTGGCCGACATGCACCTGGCACACCTCTACACCGGCGCGGAGGTCACCGGCGCGGCCGCCGAGCTGTTCTACCTGGAGGGGCCCGACACGACCGTCCGGCACCGGTGGGCCAGCGAGACCTGGCAGGACTTCGTCTCCGGCGGCACGATCTTCATGCCCCGGGACGCGTTCGCCGCGGTGGGGGGCTTCCGGCCCATCGCGCGCACGGTCGACGGCCAGCTCCTGGCGGCGGTGCTGCGGGCCGGCGGGCGGATCTACCAGACGCACGGCCTCGGCTTCCTGATCCGCCGGGGCCGACCCGGCGACCACACCTGGCAGGAACGGGACGAGTGGTTCCTGGAGCGGGCCGTCGAGCGGTGGGAGGGGTTCCGCGCCCCGGCTACCCTTACTGGCCGGATCGCCGGAATCCTGGACGGCGAGCCCGCACCCAGGAACCACTCAGCTTCCATTGAGTTAGAAACGTTACATTCTGCCCCGCAGCCGCATCCGCAGCCGGGTGGCGGACGCCTCCCGCGCACTCCGCCGACGGAGGACGGCGGCGGATGACGACGACGCACGGAAGGTACGCACGGATGCCCACGCCCCGACAACTGGTGCTCCCGGCCGCGGCCGGCGGCTGCCTGGCCCTGGCCGCCCTGGCGGCGCTGGCGGCCACCGGTGCCGTCCCCGCCTCGGACGCCGTCGTGCTGGGCGTCGTCCTGCTCCTGCTCGGCGCGCAGGCGCTCGTCCTCCTGACGGTCCGCCGGGCGGACGGCAAGGCGATGCGCGTCGACGCCCGTACGAAGCGCTGCGAGGCCGAGCTCGCCCGGCTCTCCGCGGCGACCGAGCGGCTCGACGCCCGGCTCGACGAGATCGCCGGCCTGCTCGCGGAGCGCCGCCACCGGCACGACGAGGACCTGCGGGAGATCCTCGCGTCCCTGGGCGAGGACCGCCTGCACGCGATGTCCCTGCGGCAGGAGGTGGCGCGCCTGGCCGACCTGCTGCCCCGCCCGGACGGCGCGGCCCCGGAGCCCGCGCGCCGGCGGGCCGCCGCCGAGAGCGGGACGTGACGGCGGCCCGCCCGGCTCCCGGACACGGCGGACGGCCGTCGCCCGGGGCCCGGATCAGGCACAACGACTACACGCCGCTGCGGCCGCCCGCCCTGGGCGCCTGGTCCCCGCGCCTGACGGTCAGCGTGGTGATCCCCGCCCGCGACTGCCAGGAGGCGCTGGACCGCACCCTCGCCGCGCTGGCCGCGCAGAGCTACCCCGCGCACCTGATGGACGTGGTCGTCGCCGACGACGGCAGCTCGCCCGCCCTGCGGGTGCCCGCCCTGGCCCCCGCGCGCACCCGGATCGTGCGCGTGCCCGAGGGCCGGTGGGGGCGGGGCTGGGCCCGCCGTACCGGCGCCGCCGCCGCCGAGGGCGAGATCGTGCACTGGGTCGACTCCGACACGGTCCTCGACCGCGAGCACGTCGAGGCGCACCTGCGCTGGCACCACCTGTCCCCCTGCACGGTCGTCCTCGGCGACGTCCTGTTCACCCCCGAGGGGACCGCGCCCGGCCCGTCGGAGATCTTCGCCGCGACCGGCGCGGGCAGGACGGCCGAGCTGTTCCCCGAGGCGGCTCCGCACGCCTACCGGGCGGACCTGCTGGCCCGCACCCGGTGGCTGCGCGAGGCCGGCTCCGGCGCCTTCCACCTGCACAGCGGCGCCGCCACCTCCGTCCCCGCCGCCCTGCTCCGGGCGGCCGGCGGGGTGGACACCGCGCTCCACATGGGCGAGGACACCGACCTCGGCTACCGCCTCGCCCAGGCGGGCGCGGTCTTCGTGCCGGACCCGCAGGCCCGCGGCTGGCACCTCGGCCCGTCCACGGTCATGCAGCGGGAGAAGGAGGTGCACCGGCACAACTGGTCGGTGCTGCCCGACCTCATCCCCGACCTGCGCTGGCTGCGCACCCATCCGCGCAGGACCTGGCGGGTGCCGTACGTCGACGTCGTGGTGGACGCCCGCGGCGCCTGCTACGAGGACGTCCGCGCGAGCGTGGACGCCGCGCTGGCCGGGACCCTGCCGGACGCCGCGGTCACCGTGCTCGGGCCGTGGCACGAGCTCACCGGCGGGCGCCGCTCCGCCCTGGACGACCCGCTGCTCGACCTGCGGCTGGTCCGCAACCTCTACGAGCACGAGCCCCGCGTCTCCTTCGCCGGGCGGCTCCCGGCCACGTCGGCCCCGGCGCCGTTCCGCCTCCTCCTGCCCGCCGGGTGGGTGCTCGGGCCCGACGCGCTGGCCCGGATGACGGACCTGGCCCGGCGCGAGGAGTACGGGCTGCTGAGCGTCGCGCTCGACGAGGGCGCCGACGGGGTCCTCGCCGCCCGGCTGGAGCGCACCGCCGCCTTCGCCCGGGCCGCGCTGGCGGCCTCCTGGGAAGGGCGGGAAGGAGCGGACGGCGCCTCCCCCGGCGGACCGGACGGCGTCGCGGGGAGCGGCCCCGGCGGAGCGGACGTCCCGGACGACCCCCGCGCCCTCGACGACCTGGTGCACGAGCTGTTCGGCTCGTTCTGGGCCGGCGCCGAGGAGTTCGGCGTCACCCGCGCCGGGGAGGCGGAACCGGCCACCGGCGAGCTCTCCCGCTGGCAGGCCTCCACGGCGCGCTGGAAGCGGGAGGCCCTGCGGCTCCGGCGGGAGCTCGACGAGCTGCGCGCGGACAACGACCGGTTGCGGGCCGAGGTCGAGGAGGCCCGGGCCGGGCGGCGCCGCGTCCCCCTGCTCGGTTTCGTCCCGGCCGCCCGGCGGCAGGACGGGGCCGGCTGATGCCCTCCGGCCCCTCCACCGCCCGCCCGGCCGCCGGCCCCTCCACCGGCCCCTCCGCCGTCCCGTCGTCCGGTCTCCCGGCCGGTCCCCCGGACGCTCCCCTGGCGGGCCTCGTCCGCGCGGCGGCCGACCGGAACCCCGGGCGGCGCGTCCTGGTCTACCGCGTCGGCTTCGAGACCGCGGACCCGCACGGGACCGCCGCGCCCGCCCCGGAGTACGCGGTGGACCTCGACGGCGACCTGTCCGGCGCGCCCGGCCCCGCGGAGGACGCCGCCGAGGTGCTGGTCCTCGCCCGGACCCCGACGGACCTGCGCCGGGCCGCGACCCTGCAGGCGCTGCTCCCCGCGGCCGCACGGGTCGTCGTCGCGGTGGCCGAGACGCCCTCCTCCTGCACCGCGCCGGTCCTGTCGCCCACTCCCGCCCACCGCTGGCGGGCCCTGGCCGAGCTGCGCGTGTACCGGCCCGACGGGGCCTCGTGGGCGGTGGACGCCCGCTTCACCAAGCCCGTGCCCGCGGGCCGCACGCTGGCCGCCACGGCCCGGGCCTTCGCCGGGCACCGGCTGGACGCCGTGGCCGCGCCGGTCGCCGGGCTGGCCGGCCCGGGGGCCGCGCACTGGCGGCCCGGCGATCCGAACGCGGCCCCCGCCGGCCCCGGCGGGCCCGTCCCCGAGCGGTTCGGCGCGCGCGGCGGCGACCTGGTCCTGCGCGTCACCGGCCCCGGGACCGGACCGTGGGCGGGCGGGGAGGTCCCCGTCGAGCGCCCGGCGGACGACCTGGTGAGCTGGGAGCGGCTCGGCCGCCCCGGCGGGGCCGGGGTCCTCGGCGAGGGCCTCGCCGGCCTGTCCGGTCCCTGGTCGCTGCCCCCGGTGGACGACCGCTCGGTCAACCCCGCGGGCTTCCGCACCGTGCCGGCGCTCGGCATGGCGGACCTGCGGCAGCAGGACGGCCGGTGGGCGGTCGTCTGCGGGGAGCGGACGCTCACCCGCTTCGCCGCCTCCGGGTGCGTCACCGACACCGACGTCGACCGGATCCGGCAGGTCCGGGGGGTCCGCGTCGACTGGCGGCGCGCGCACACCGGACCGGTGGCCGCGCTGCGGGTCCTCGCGGGGCTGGCGGCGGCGGGCGTCCCCCTCGTCTCGGGCCCCGTGCCGCCCTGGGCCGGCGCGCTCGGCGCGGAGCCGGTCCGGCTGCTGGCCTCGGTCCGCGCGGCCGATCTGGAGGACGACCTGCGGCGGGAGGAGTACAGCATCCGGCTGCGCCGCGCGGCCCTGCGCGCCCATGGCGTGCGCGCGCGCTGGGAGCAGCTGGGCGCCCCCCGCACGGCCGCGCCGGCGACCTCGGTGCTGCTGGCCACCCGCCGCCCGGAGATGGTGCGCTTCGCGCTGGCGCAGGTGGACCGGCAGCGGGGCGCGGAGCTGGAGCTGGTCCTCGCCCTGCACGGCGTGCCCGCCGACCACCCGGAGGTGCGGGAGGCGCTGGCGTCCTTCGCGCGCCCGGTCACCGTGGTCGAGGCCGACCGGGGCGCGGTGTTCGGCGCGGTGCTCAACGAGGCGGCCGCCCGGGCGTCGGGGTCGTACCTGCTGAAGATGGACGACGACGACTGGTACGGCCCGGACTTCCTGTCGGACCTGCTGCTGGCCCACTCCTACTCGGGAGCGCAGGTCGTGGGCACCGTCCCGGAGTTCGTCTACCTCGCCTCGATCGACGTGACCGTCCACCGGGAGCAGGTCACCGAGCAGATCACCAACTTCATCGCCGGTGGGACGATCTTCGCCGAGCGCTCCGCGTTCGAGGCCGTGGGCGGTTTCCGGCCGCTGCCGGGCACGGTCGACGCCCAGTTCCAGCACGCCGTCCAGGCCGCGGGCGGGCAGATCTACCGCACCCACGGCCTGGGCTACATCCTGCGGCGCGGCAAGGTGACGGGGCACACGTGGCGCGAGCCGATCGGCACGTTCCTGCGGCGCAACAGGCGCCAGTGGCGGGGGTTCCGGCCGAACGCGCTCATGGAGCTGCCGGAGGGGGCGCCGTGACCGCCCGCGAGCCGCGCGTCCCCGGCAACGACTACGGCGTGCTGGACCCGCCCCCGCTCGGCGGCTGGGAGCCGAGCCTCACGGTGAGCGTGGTGGTCCCGGCCCGCGGGGGCCAGGAGAAGCTCGACCTGGTCCTGGCCGCCCTGTCCGCCCAGTCCTACCCGGCCCGCCTCACGGAGGTGATCGTCGTCGACGACGGCAGCGCGCCGCCGCTGCGCCTGCCGGAGATCGCGCCGGAGCGCACCCGGCTGGTCCGCAGCGCCCCCGGCGGCTGGGGCATCGCCTGGGCGCTGGAGTCCGGTACGGCCCTCGCCGAGGGCCGGGTGATCCACCGGCTGGACGCCGACGTCGTGCCCTACCGGGAGCACCTGGAGGCCCACCTGCGCTGGCACCACCTGGCCGGCTACCTGGTGGTCACCGGCAGGCTGCGGTTCGCCGCGGCGGAGGGGCCCCCGCCCGCCCCCGGCGAGGTGCGGACCTCCGTCGCCGAGGGCCGGGCCGGCGCCCTGTTCACGCCCGACCCCGGTCCGGGGCACGCCTGGATCGACGAGCTCGTCGCCGCGCACCGCGGTCTGCGCGACGCCCCTCCCGCGCTCCTGCACCGCGTCCACGTCGGCGCGACGGTCTCGCTCCCGGCGGAGCTGCTGCGGGCCGCGGGCGGCTACGACCCCTCGCTGGCGCTGGGCGAGGACACCGACCTCGGCTACCGGCTCACCCAGGCGGGCGCGGTGTTCGTCCCGGAGGGCGAGGCCCTGGCCTGGCATCTGGGCACGACCACGGCCATGCGGCGCGCCGCCGAGGTCCGGCGGCACAACGAGCCCTACATCGCCGACCGGGTGCCCTGCCGGCGGAGGCTGCGCACGGACCCGGGCCGCCAGTGGCTGGTGCCGTACGTCGACGTCGTGGTGGACGCCCGCGGCGCCCGGTTCGAGGACGTGCGGGCGAGTGTGGACGGGGCGCTGGCGAGCACCCTGTCCGACGTCGCGGTCACCGTCGCGGGCCCGTGGTCCTCGCTCGGCGAAGGCCGCCGCGCCCCCCTGGACGATCCGCTGCTCGACCTGCGCCTGGTGCGCGCCCAGTACGCCCACGACGGCCGCGTCTCCTTCACCGAGGCGCCCGCCCCGACCTCCGCGCCCGCGCCGTTCCGCCTGGTGTGCCCGGCGGGCTGGGTGCCCGGCGCCGACGCGCTCCGGCTCCTGGTCGAGCAGGCCGAGCGGGAGGGCGCGGGGCTGCTGCTGCTGGCCCTGGACGAGGACGACTCGGGCGTGGTGGCCGCCCGGCTGGAGCGCACGGCGGCGGTGGCCCGCGCGCTGCTCGTGGCCCGGGACGGCGAGTCCGTGGACGACGTGGTCGCCGACCTGTACGGCGCGGCCTGGCTGGACGGCGAGTCCTGGACGTTCCGCCCGGCCCGGCTGGCCTACCCGGAGCAGGCGTCCGACCGCAACCGGGAGGCCGCCCGCTGGCGCGCCGAGGCCGAGGCCCGCCGGAAGGAGGCCGAACGCGCCCGCGGCCAGGTCGCCGCGCTCAAGGCCGAGCTGCGGCAGGCGCGCGCCGCCGCGGACAGGGGGCGGCGCGACGCGGAGCGCTGGCGGGAGAAGGCCGAGCAGCGCCGCCTGGAGGCGGTGGCGGCGCGCCGGGCGCTGGAGCGCACCCTGCTGCGGCGGGCCCGCAGGCGGGTGCGCCGCCTGCGGAAGGACTCCTGAGGGACGGCCGGGGCCCGGCGCGGCACGGGGGCTCATCGCGGCGCGGGGCCCGGCGCGGCACGGGCGTCCGGCGCGGGCGGCGCCGTCACCCCGCGGGCAGCGGCCTGACCTTGCCGCCGACCGCCTCGGCCATGGTCTTGACCACCGTTCCCCGGCTCCCGCGCGCCTGCAGCCAGCCCAGGAACTCCTCCAGCCGCTCCGGCGTGGTCGAGTACAGGCCGCAGTCGTCGCAGACGAGGTGGAAGACGAGGGGGACCAGGCCGCCGCCGGCCTTCTCCGCGTTGAGCACCTGCTGCTTCAGGTGGCGCACCGGTGTGTCCTCGCGGACCGAGCCCGGCGCGCGGACCGCCCAGGGGTCCGCCGGGGGCAGGGTCTCCGCGGCGGGGCAGGTGCGGCAGCCCCACTGCCGCAGGCCGGCGGTGGTGCGGGCCGCGTTGTAGCCGCACAGCCGGGCCGTGCGCTCGGCGTCGGCGTTGACCGCGCCGAACGGGTAGGCGAGGGTGGTGACCCGGTGGCCCATCCTCATCAGGGCGCGGCGGTCCTCGCAGATCTGGGTGCGCTGCTCGTCCGGGAGGAGCTCGTCGAGCCGGACGTGGTTCAGGGTGTGCCCGCCGATCTCGTGGCCGGCCCTGGCGAGCGCGGTCAGCTGGCGCTCGGTGAGCTTGCCGTCGTCGCCGATGGTCCGGCTGTTGACGTAGAACGTCCCCCGCATGCCGTGCCGCTGGAGCATGCGGGCGGCCGCCACGTGGGTGGCGTCTCCGTCGTCGAAGGTGAGGGCGACGATCGTCCGGGGCTTCACCGGCTTCTTCGGGGCGGCCGCGGCGGCGGGCGCCCCGGACAGGGCGGGCAGGGCCAGCGCCGTCAGGATCGCCAGGGACGCCTTCAGGCGCGCGGAGGTCTTCACGGGGCGGTCATCCTTCGCAGGGAGGCGGCCGGCCGGCCGGGGGAACCCCCCGGACCGGCCTGGCGGGAACAGACCTGGGGCATAGAAGAGCACCATACAGATCTATATGCCGATGAACCGCCTTTTACCGGAGACGGCGGGACCGCGCGCCGCCTCGGGCCGGGGTCAGGAGGCGTCCTCGCCCTCCACCCGCATGACGCTGACCACGTCGCGGACGATGTCCAGCTCGCGCAGGCCCTCGATCGTCGCCGAGAGGGCGGCGTCGGAGGCCCGGTGGGTGACCAGGACGAGCTGGGCGTCGGCGCCGAGGCCCTCCTGCCGGACGGTCTGGATGGAGACGTCCTGCTTGGCGAACATCTCGGCGACCCTGGCGAGCACGCCCGGCTTGTCGGCGACGTCGAGGGAGACGTGGTAGCGGGTGACGGTCTCGCCCATCGGGTGGACCGTCAGGTCCGCGTAGGTCGACTCCTCCGGGCCGCGCGCGCCGGACAGCCGGTTGCGGGCCACGGCCACGATGTCGCCCAGCACCGCGCTGGCCGTCGGCGCGCCGCCGGCGCCCGCGCCGTAGAACATGAGCCGCCCGGCGGACTCGGCCTCGACGAAGACCGCGTTGTAGGCCTCCCGGACCCCGGCCAGCGGGTGGTCCCTGGGGATCATCGCCGGGTGCACCCGGACGCCGAAGGTACGCCCGTCCTCCGAGCGGGCGCAGATCGCCAGCAGCTTGATGACGTAGCCCATCTCCCTGGCACTGGCCACGTCCGCCGCGGTGATCTCGGTGATGCCCTCGCGGTGCACGTCGGCGGCCGTCACCCGGCTGTGGAAGGCGATCTGCGCGAGGATCGCGGCCTTGGCCGCGGCGTCGAAGCCCTCGACGTCGGCCGTCGGGTCGGCCTCGGCGTATCCCAGGGCCTGGGCCTCCTCCAGCGCGTCGGAGAACGAGGCGCCGGAGGCGTCCATCTTGTCGAGGATGTAGTTGGTGGTGCCGTTGACGATGCCGAGCACCCGGCGCACGTGGTCTCCGGCCAGGGACTCGCGCAGCGGCCGGATCAGCGGGATCGCGCCCGCGACGGCCGCCTCGAAGTACAGGTCGGCGCCGCCGTCGCGGGCGGCGGCGTGGATCGTCGCGCCGTCCTCGGCCAGCAGCGCCTTGTTGGCGGTGACGACGGACTTGCCGCCGCGCATCGCGGCGAGGATGAGCGAGCGCGCCGGTTCGAGGCCGCCGATCACCTCGACGACGATGTCGACGTCGTCCCGCGTCACCAGCGCCTCGGCGTCGGTGGTGAGCAGCGCGGGGTCCACGTCGACGTCCCGGGCCCGGCCCAGCCGCCGTACGGCCACGCCCGCCAGCTCCAGCGGGGCGCCGATCCGGGCGGCGAGGTCGTCGGCCTGCTCGCGCAGCAGCCGGACCACCTGGGATCCGACCACACCGCAACCGAGGAGCGCGACTTTCAGTTTCTTCCCTGAAACCTGGTTCACAGCTGTCCTCTCAGCAAGTCGTCCTCGGTCTCCCGCTGGACGATCACACGGGACGCCCCGCCGGAGACCGCGACCACGGCCGGCTTGGGGAGGTAGTTGTAGTTGCTGGCCAGCGAGCGGCAGTAGGCGCCGGTGCCGGCCACCGCGATCAGGTCGCCGGGCGCGAGGTCCTGCGGGAGCCACAGGTCGCGGACCACCATGTCGCCGCTCTCGCAGTGCTTGCCGACCAGGCGGGAGAGCATCGGCTCCGCGTCGCTGGACCGGGAGGCCAGGCGGGCGGTGTACTCGGCGCCGTACAGGGCGGTACGCACGTTGTCGCTCATGCCGCCGTCGACGCTGACGTAGGTGCGCAGGCCCTCCACGTCCTTGATCGTGCCGACCTCGTAGAGCGTCACGCCCGCGATCGCCGCGATGGACCGGCCGGGCTCGACGGTGAGCCTGGGGACGGGCAGCCCCGCGCCCTGCGCCACCCGGGTGACGATCTCGCGGAGGCTGTCGGCGATCTCCTTCACGTCGGGCGCCTCGTCGCCCTCGACGTAGGCGACGCCGTACCCGCCGCCGAGGTCGAGCTCGGGCAGGGAGACCCCGTGCTCCTGCTGGATCTGCACCATGAGCTTGGCCAGGCGGCCCGCGGCCACCTCGAAGCCGGCGGTGTCGGTGATCTGCGACCCGATGTGGGAGTGCAGGCCGACCAGCTCCAGCTGGGGCAGGGCGAGGATCCGTCGGGCGGCCTCGGCCGCCGCGCCGCTGCTCAGCGAGAAGCCGAACTTCTGGTCGTCGTGGGCGGTGGCGATGAACTCGTGGGTGTGCGCCTCCACGCCCACGGTGACGCGGATCATGACCTTGGGCCGCACGCCGTGCTTGTCCGCGAGGAAGCCCAGCCGGGCGATCTCCTCGAAGGAGTCGACCACGACGTGCCCGACGCCCACCTGGACGGCCCGCTCCAGCTCGGCGAGCGACTTGTTGTTGCCGTGCATCGTGATGCGCTCGGGCGGGAAGCCGACGCTCAGCGCGACCGCGAGCTCGCCTCCGCTGCACACGTCGAGGCCGAGCCCCTCGTCCATGATCCACCGGGCGGCCTCCCGGCACAGGAACGCCTTGGCCGCGTAGTGGACCTCCCCGCCCGCGAAGGCGGAGCGGTAGTCGCGGCAGCGGGAGCGGAAGTCCTCCTCGTCCACCACGTAGAGCGGCGTGCCGTACTGCTCGGCCAGGTCCCGGACGTCCACGCCGCCGATCGTGACCGAGCCGCCGACGCGGCTGGACGTTCGCGGCCAGATCGTCGGATCGAGCGTGTTGAGGTCGGCGGGCGCCTGCGGCGGGCGGTCCTCGGGAAGGATCTCGGCGTGCCGGTCACCGGCGGGGTGGACGAATCGACTCACCCAAAAGAGGCTATCGGACCCGCCGATCCGGATGAGACGGCTGCCCACCTGTCGAGACGGAATCGTCCACGGATCCGCAAACTTTTCAGGATCAAAGCGACTTATGCCATAGATTTTGGCGTTCTGTCGGGGTTCGTCGACCGGAGAACCGGCGGGTCAGGAGACCTCCTCGGCGGGGGCCTTCCAGGTGTTGCAGGACGCCATCGTGCCCTCCTTCTGCCCGCGCAGCATCCACCGGGCGCTGCTGGCGCCCGAGCCGTGCGAGTCGCGGTAGGCCGCCGCCTGCTCCTCCACCGCGTCCGACTGGGCGGCCGCGGAGCGGCGCAGGTCGTTGAGCAGGTACGGGTGCACGTCCCGCAGCGTCGCGGCGGCCAGGCAGTCGGCCTGCAGCTCCAGGCGGCGCGACCACGCCTCGTCGAAGACCTGCGGGCCGCTCTGGTCGGCGATCCCGGTGATCTGCTGGACGTGGTGGGCGTACTCGTGGGCGAGGGTGAACATCATCGGGAAGGTCTCGCGCTCCTCGCCGCCCCGCTCGACCAGGACGTTGACGACGCGCTCGCCCGAGCAGTAGATGCCGGACCAGTCGAAGTCGTCGATCCCGCAGGCCGCCTCCTCGGGCGTGCCGACCAGCCGCATCTCGCTGGGCGGCTCGTAGTCGAGGCCCGCCCGCCCCAGCGCGGCCTCCCACATCCGGTCCAGGCACCCGGCCAGCGCGCGCAGCGCCGCCTCGCCGTCGGCGTCGAGGTCCCCCGGCAGGTCCGCGCAGCGGCCGCCGACGGGGCCGGACATCTCGTAGAGGCGGTGCACGGCCGGGGCCGAGCGTCCCGAGCCGGGCGCGGTCCCGACCAGCTCCCGCAGGTCGTCGCGGAAGTGGACCAGCCCGGCGAGGACGACGGCGAAGGCGAGGGCGACCGGCAGCGTCCGCCGGAGCACCCCTGGCCTGCGGGGCCTCCGCGGGGACCAGTCCCGCGGACCGCTCACTCACCCTCCCGGATGCATTTCAGCTGATTTATCACAATCTATCGGGTGGGGTTACGCCGAGTGCCGCCAGTGCCTCCGCCAGCACCTCCCGCACCGCTCCCGCCAGCCGCACCCGGGCCGTGTGCAGCGCCGAGGGCTCCTCGTCACCCTTCGGCAGCGCCGGCGCCCGCTCGAACGCGTCGTGGTAGGCCAGCGCCAGCCGCTCCGCGTAGGCCGCCCAC
This sequence comes from Planomonospora alba, assembly GCF_039534085.1. Taxonomy (NCBI): domain Bacteria; kingdom Bacillati; phylum Actinomycetota; class Actinomycetes; order Streptosporangiales; family Streptosporangiaceae; genus Planomonospora; species Planomonospora alba. Next base: position 42,373 of record NZ_BAAAUT010000049.1, on the reverse strand, counting down.
CCGGGGTCGCGGCTCACCCGCCGGCCCGGCGCCTCCGCCAGCACCCGCAGCACCGCCCGGTCCCACCGGCCGGCCAGCAGCTCCGGCCGGAACTCCCCCGCCACCCCCAGCTCCGCCGCCCAGCGCGCCACCGCGACCGCCCGCACGTGCGCGTACCCGGCGGCGAAGGCGGGGTTGTCCCACGTCCCCGGCCGCCACGGGGCCCCCGGGCCCGCTCCCCACGGCGACCGGGCCCCGTCCACCGGGGCGCGGACCGGCGAGGCGGGGCCGACGTCCTCGACCAGCTCCCCCGGCACGGCCACCACGATCTCCAGGAAGGCCCCGGGCCGCAGCCGGACCTGCGCGACCCCCGGCAGCGCGCGCACCCGCTCCGCCAGCTCCCCGGGCGGCTCCCCGCGGCGCAGCGCGGCCGTCGAGACGTACAGCGCCTCGTGCTCCCACGTCCCCCGGGGCGCCGGCGGCGCCCCGAGGACCTCGGCGAGCCTGCCGGGCGTCACGGACCGGTCCGCGTCACGGGTCAGACGAGGGCGTGCGGCTCGGCCGGGCCGTACTCGACGAGCCGGGCCGAGCCGAGCAGCCCGGCGTCGTGGTCGCGCCGGCAGACGTAGCCGTAGCGGTCGGCGGAGAAGACCTTGACCCCGTCGGTGCGGCACTGCCGCATCAGGACCTCGTCCCAGCCCTCGGACAGGTCGGCGAAGCCGAGGGAGCGCAGCGCGGTCCGGCGGCCCAGCAGGGTGGCCCCGGCCACCTCGGGCAGGTAGGCGTACTCGGCCTCGGGCCTGCGCAGCACGGTCGCGCCGACGTCGCGCAGGTGGGCGTGGTAGCACGCCTTCCCGGCGATCTCGGCGGTGGTGAAGGTGAAGACCCGGGCCAGGTCGGTCAGGTAGTGCTCGCCGTAGGCGTCCCGGGCGTCCATGACCGCCACCAGGTCGCCCTCGCACAGGTCCAGCGCCCGGTTCAGCAGGGCCCCGGTGGTGAGGGCGGGGTCGGCGGAGCGCACGGCGACGTCCACGTGCGGGCCCAGCGCCGCGCGGGCCTTCTTCTCCACCTCCTCGGCGGAGGCGGCGTCGGTGACGGCCTGCGAGAGCAGCACCAGCTGCACGACGCCCCGCTGCGGCGCGACGAGGTCCAGCGCCCCGTCGGGGTCGCCCCGGTCGAGCATGATCACCGAGATGCCGAGGGTCGGCCGGGCGCTGGGCAGCCCGATCGCGTCGAGCAGGTCGTCGACCCGGTCGGTCATCGTGCCGGCGGCGTAGGCCTGCCGGAGCGCCGCGTGGGCCCGGCGCGGGTCGGGCTCGCCCCCCTCCTGCGGGGCGCCGATCGGCGTGCCGCAGGCGGCCAGCTCGGCCAGGCGCCAGGGCTCGGTGCCGGGCGGGCACTCCACGGCCTTCGGCCACCGGTAGGAGGTGAGCACGTCCGGGTACGACAGGTGGTCCGGCAGCAGCTCCGCCAGGGTCAGCACCCGGTCGAACCGGCCGGAGGCCAGCGGCAGCGGGTTGTGCACGCGCGGCTGCACCGCGAAGGGCAGCAGGCCCAGCGAGGGCTCCCGGCGGCCGGAGACCGGCTCCGCCGAGGCCAGCGCGGTCCCCCACGCCTGCACCGAGGCGGGCAGCGCGGTGACGATGTGCTCGAACGATCCGGCCGCGGCGGCCCACTCGGCGACCTCGCCCCGGGTGTGCCAGAAGACCGTGCGGATGCCCCGCTCGGCGCACCAGGCCAGCAGCGCGCGCAGCCCCTCCCCGGCCCCGCGCACCTCCTCGGCCCACGGCCCCTGCCCGACCGACTCGACCAGCAGCAGGTGGGGCACCTCGGCGGCCAGCGCGCGGGCGAAGTCGCGGGGGGTGAAGCCCGCGGTCTGCCGCCACTCGTAGCGCAGCAGCGCCTCGGCGTGCGGGTCGGCGACCACGGCCGCGGTCAGGTGCGGGCGGGTGTTCGGCCCGGTGGGCACCCGGAACGGCTTGAGCCGGAAGGAGACCCCGTCGAGCGTCCGGGTCGAGGCGGTGGCCTGGAAGGCCGCCCCGGGCACGGGCCGGGCCTCCTGGGAGGAGGGCTGCGGGACCGGCGGGCGCTTGGGCGCGGCCGGGCGCTTGACGGGCCTGGCCGCGCCGCGCAGGCCGCGGGCCAGCCGTACCGGGTTGGTCTTGCCCGTCTTGATCGCGTCACCGAGCCGGGACCAGCGGGCCATCTGCACCGACGAGAGCTTCCAGCGGGCCACCTCGGCCTGGTAGCGCTGCTCGGCCAGCTCCTTGCGGAGCCTCTCCTCGGTGGCGCGGGCCCGCGCCAGGCTCTCCTCCGCCTCGCCCAGGCGCTCGCGCACGTCCCGCAGCTCCTCGACCGCCCGCTCGGCCTCGGCGATCCTCGCCTGGGCCGCGTCGAGCAACCGGGCCAGCTCGGCGGTCCGCTCCGCCTGGGCCATGGCCTCCCGCAACGCCTGCCGCGTGCTCTCGAGTCGCTCGCTCGCCACGTCGTCCTCCGATTCCTGAGCCGGGCGAAAGGATACCCTTTGGTCAATCGCGACACAGAGGAGTCAGCACGGTGCAGTGGCCGACGTTCAATGTGAGGCCGTACGTCTGCGGTGGCATCGGCCGGCTCGACGAGGCGGCCCTGACCGCCCTGCGTGAGGCCGGGCCGCGGGTGCGGCCCGCGCTGCGGACCGCCGAGGCGGCGCTGTTCAGTTCCTCCCCGCTGCCGCCCTACCACCGCTCCACCCGTCCCGGCGCCGAGCGGCCCGGCCAGTTCGGCCCCTCCGAGCGGTCCGAGCCCGAGCGGTCGGCGCCCCGGGACGGCGCGCGGCCCGCGGCCGGGCAGCCGGAGACCGGCACCTGGGCGTTCGCCTGGGGCGAGCGCCGGCCGGCCGGGTCCGCGCCGTGGATCACCGTCGCCGAGACCTACGAGACGCCCGGCCTGATCGACGACGGGGACCGGGTCGTCCTACACGCCGGCGGCCTCGGCCTGGTCGACGTCTACTACACGGCCGTCGACGGGGCGGTCTACTTCTCCTCGCTGCTGGAGCCGCTGCTGTCGCTGGTGCGCGGGCCGCGGGAGGTCGACTGGGAGGCGTGGGCGGCGATCGTCCAGCTCACCTTCCCGCTCCGCGACGACACCCCCTACGCCCGCGTCAAGCGGCTGGCCGGCGGCGGCGCGCTGGTCCTGGACAAGCGCTCCGGCCGGATCGCCGCCGAGCGGCGGCTGCCCCGCTGGCTGCGGACCGAGCCCTACGAGGCGGGGGTGAGCGCCGGGGAGCTGCTGTCGATCCTGCACGAGGTCTACAAGGAGTTCGACTCCCGCCCGCTGCTGGTGCCGGTCAGCGGCGGCTACGACTCGCGGCTGCTCTGCTCGGTGGCGGTGGCCCGGGGTGCGGACGTGGAGTCCTGGACGACCAGCCCCGACGACGGCACCGACACCGACATCCCCTTCGCCCAGGCGATCACCCGGGAGCTCGGGGTCCGGCACCGGGTCATCCCCCAGGATCCGGCCGCCTACCCCGCCGACGCGCTGGCCGTCGCCCGCAGACTGGAGTTCCTCACCCCGCACCACGCCTGGTACGCCCCGTTCGCCCGGGAGGTGCACCGGGCGGGGCGGACCCTGGTGGACGGCCTGGCCGGCGGGCCGCTGCTGAAGAACTTCATGGTCAGCGGGGCCGCGCTGGAGGCGTCCACCGAGGCCGAACGGAAGGCCGCGCTGCTCGGCTCGCTCGCCCTGGGCGCGCCCTCGGTGCCGTTCCTGTCGGAGCGGGCCGCGGAGTGGATCTCCGACTCGGTCCGCACGGCCTTCGCCCAGGCGACCTCCATGCTCAACGGCCACCGGGCCGAGCTGCCCCTGTCGGTCCTGCACACCCGCACCGCGCGGGGCATCGCCCGCTCGCCGGTCAACCTGGTCGGGCCCGAGGTGTCGTTCGCGGCGCCGTTCACGCACCCGGACTTCTTCGACGCCGCCCTCTCGGTGGGCGTGGCCCGCAAGGACGGGGGCCGCTTCTACCGGGAGCTGCTGCACGCCGCCAACCCGCGGGTGGCCGCGCTGCCCTCGACCAACGTGGTCAAGCAGCCGCTGCGCCGGGTCCCGCTCCGCTCGGCCGCCGCGCCCGCCCGCGCCTACGGCCACGCGATGCTGACCCGCCTGGCCCGGCAGGTGCCGTCGCTGCTGTCGGAGCACCTGCACGCGGTGGTCGCCGAGGGCCCGGACGCGCTGGCCCGCTTCAACGGCTGGAACGACCGGTTCTGGGTGCGGAGCCTGGTCCTGTTCGGCGCCTGGCTCGGCGACCACGGCGACCACCTGGCCGACCTCACCCCGCCCTGGGAGGGCTGACCCGCTCCCCGCCTGCGGCGAACGGCGGGCGCGGATGGGTCGCGATCGAGAAGAACCCATGGACGCGCGGCCAGGGGATCGCCCACGCGGTCCGGCCCTCGGCCGGCGCCCTCAGTGTGGTCCCCTCCCGGCGGGCGAGCCGCCGGATCTCACGCAGCAGGCCATCGGAGGTATCGACGGTCGTTTTCATATGGTGACCCATATCCATGGAGCACTACCGCCATACCTCTTTACCATCGGCATGCGTTCCGTCACGCAATGCGATGACCGCCTCCCGCAGGAGTCAACCGGGCCTCCGGCGGCCCGGCTCGCGCGGCGAGGCGGCCCCGGACACGCCGGAGGGGTTCACCTGCTCTGTTTCCGCGGCGAGAACACCAGGTGACAGGGTGATTACGCGGCTTGTCCACGACTTCCGGCGCGGCGCCGCGGCGAGAGATGTTGATCGGGCTTCCGCGGGGGCGATCGGCTGATAGTGTTCGCCGCAGATTAGCGCTGCAACGGTCGGCACCGAACCACGAATTCGGCCCGGCCGGGGGCACGGAGCCCGTGGGGATGACGGCTCCCGCCGGCGCGGTCACCACAACATGTTCAGCCGGGGCACCCGGTGACTTCGTCCTGCCCTTCTCCTGGTGAGTGAGTACAAGATGAGTGCATCCCCTTGCCCGGAATCCGTTGCCGAGGACTTCGTCTCGGCGGATCCGCAGTGGTACAAGCGCGCGGTCTTCTACGAGGTGCTCGTGCGGGGCTTCGCCGACTCCAACGGCGACGGCACCGGCGACCTGCGCGGCCTGATCGGCAAGCTCGACTACCTGCAGTGGCTCGGCGTGGACTGCCTGTGGCTGCTGCCGCTGTACGAGTCGCCGCTGCGCGACGGCGGCTACGACATCTCCGACTACATGAAGATCCTGCCGGACTTCGGTGACCTGGCGGACTTCGTGGAGCTGGTGGAGGAGGCCCACAAGCGGGGGATGAGGATCATCACCGACCTGGTGATGAACCACACCAGCGACCGGCACCCGTGGTTCCAGGCCTCCCGGCACGACCCGGAAGGCCCCTACGGCGACTTCTACGTCTGGTCGGACGACCCGTCGCGCTACCCCGACGCGCCGATCATCTTCGTCGGCGCCGAGGAGTCCAACTGGACCTACGACCCGATCCGCAAGCAGTACTACTGGCACCGCTTCTTCCACCACCAGCCGGACCTGAACTACGACAACCCGGCGGTCCAGGAGGCCATGCTGGAGGTGCTGCGGTTCTGGCTGGACCTGGGCATCGACGGCTTCCGGCTGGACGCCGTGCCGTACCTGTTCGAACGGGAGGGCACCGCCTGCTCCGGCCTGCCGGAGACCCACGCCTACCTGAAGAAGGTCCGCGCCGAGGTGGACCGCCTCTACCCGGACCGGGTGCTGCTGGCCGAGGCCAACGGCTGGCCCGAGGACGTGGTCGAGTACTTCGGCGACCCGGCCACCGGCGGCGACGAGTGCCACATGGCCTTCCACTTCCCGCTGATGCCGCGCATCTTCATGGCCGTGCGGCGGGGCAGCCGCGAGCCGATCTCCGAGATCATGTCGCGCACGCCGAAGCTGCCGGAGAAGGCCCAGTGGGGCATCTTCCTGCGCAACCACGACGAGCTGACCCTGGAGACGGTCACCGACGACGAGCGCGACTACATGCACGCCGAGTACGCCAAGGACCCGCGCATGCGCGCCTACCTGGGCATCCGGCGCCGGCTGGCCCCGCTGCTGGAGAACGAGCGCGACCAGATCGAGCTGTTCACCGCGCTGCTGCTCTCCCTGCCCGGCTCGCCGGTCATGTACTACGGCGACGAGATCGGCATGGGCGACAACATCTGGCTGGAGGACCGCGACGCGGTCCGCACCCCGATGCAGTGGAGCCCCGACCGCAACGCCGGGTTCTCCACCGCCGACCCGGGCCGGCTGTACCTGCCGGTCGTCATGGACCCGATCTACGGCTACCAGGCGGTCAACGTCGAGGCGCAGCAGAAGAGCCCGTCGTCGCTGCTGCACTTCACCCGGAAGATGCTGCAGATCCGGCGGCGGCACCCGGTCTTCGGCACCGGCGAGTACATCGAGCTGTGGTCGGACAACCCGGCGGTGCTGACCTTCCTGCGCGAGGACGCCGACGACGTGATGCTCTGCGTCAACAACCTGTCGAAGTACCCGCAGCCGGTCCAGCTCGACCTGCGCCGCTTCGCGGGCATGACGCCGGTCGAGGCGCGCGGCGGGGTGCCGTTCCCCGTCATCGGCGAGCTGCCGTACCTGCTGACCCTGCCCGGCCACGGCTTCTACTGGTTCGCCCTGTCCCGGCGCTGACCCGGCGTCCGGTTCCCGGGCGGTTCCGCCCGGGAACCGCGCATGCCAGATGTTCCATTCGTGAAGGTCGCACTCCCGGCTACGGTCGGCTTCATGACAATGGATGACCCCCTGGCGGTCCCCATCGACCCGTACGCGGCGTCCCTTCCCCGCAAGTGGATGGGCACGAGTGTGCTGCTGGTCGATCCGGTCTACAAGCCCGAGTTCGAGATGCCCGGCGGCTCCATCGATCAGGACGGGTCGCCGCAGGCGGCGGCCCGCCGGGAAGTCGCGGAGGGTCTCGGGTCGGAGCGGCCGGTGGGCCGGCTGCCGGTGGTGGACTGGGTTCCGCCGCGGCCTGGTTGGCCGCACGACGGGATGATCTTCATGTACGACGGCGGTGTCCTGGACGAGCAGGAGATCGCCGCGATCCGACTGCAGGAAGACGAACTGGCCGGGTGGGTCTTCGCATCACCGGAACAGGTCCCGACGCCGGTGCCTGCGGTGCTGGCCCGGCGTGTCGCCGCGGGCCTGCGCGTGGTCGGCGGCGAGGCGACGATGTCGATGGAGGACGGCTACATGAGGTGACGCCCGCCGGTAGAAGACAGCATGGCGGGTCGGTCGCCGTCGCCGTGTCCGGGGCACGGCGAGCGTCGGAACGAAAAGCCCGCTAAGCGGGCTCCGTAGGGCGGCTTACCGTGACTTTTCGTTCGGATACGACTCGGCGAAGCGTTTTCGCTGGTCAGTCATATCCGCACGGGAAGATCACGCGAGAGGTGCCGCCGTTCCACTTCCCGGGAAGTGGAACGGCGGGAGCAAGGTGATCGATCGACTCGCGAAATCATACATTCCGGGAAGTGATGCGTTCCTGAAGTCGTTCCACAAAGACCGTTTCAGAATGAGCGTACGGAGACGAATTTAGTTACGATTCGGTGGGTAATAGCGAACATCCCAGCAATGTCCTGGATCTGGGCTATGCCCGTGTCTCGACGACGAAGCAGCCCCTGGATCGACAGCTCGACGCCCTGGCGGGGCAAGGGATCCCGGACGAACGGATCTTCGTGGACAAGAAGACCGGCGCCTCCGTCGAGCGCGACGGCCTGAAGCGGCTACTCACCTACGCCCGACCCGGCGATGTCGTCGTGCTGCACACCCTGGACCGCCTCGGCCGCAACCTGCGCGAGGTCCTCGGTCTCGTCCACGAGCTGGCCGAGCGGGGCACCGGCGTGCGCACGCTGGCCGATCCGCTGCCCATCAATACCGCCGAGGAGGGCACGGCGCGCATCGCCTTCCTCCTGATCGCGCCACTCTTACGTTGCCTTTGTTGCTCCTCGGTCTTGCCGACTCCGCCATGTTCCCGCGCTGCCGGTCTCGCAAAGCTCAGCGGGTCACGGCGGTCTCCCGCTCCACACGCGACAACTTCTCGGGATTACGCACATGGTAGGCGCCGGTGACGTAGCCATGCTCCACGCGCACTGCCACCACTCCGTCGATCTCCCCGTCGACCCGTACGAGCAGCCCGGGACCGCCATTGATCTGAACCAACTCGACCGACCGTTCCGCGTCGCGTTTCCACCAGCCGATGGCCAGCAGGCGAGCGACTTTGTCGATCCCCACGACGGGGCGCAGCAGGGCGTGCCTGACTCCGCCGCCGTCGCTCAGGGCGACGACGTCCGGCGCGAGGACGTCGAGCAGGCCCTGCAGCTCGCCGGTTTCGACCGCTCGCTGGAACGCTTGGAGCGCGGCTCGGGTCTCGGCCGGGGAGGCGATGCCGCGGGGTCGGCGGGCGGCGACATGTGCGCGCGCCCGGTAGGCGATCTGGCGTGCCGCGTTCGAGCTCTTGTCGACGGCTTCGGCGATCTCGTCGTAGTCCAGATCGAACACCTCGCGCAGCACGAACACCGCCCGCTCGATCGGTTGCAGCGTCTCCAGCACCAGCAGCATCGCCATCGAGACGCTCTCAGCGAGCTCGACGTCCTCGGCCACGTCGGGCGCGGTGAGCAACGGCTCGGGCAGCCACGGCCCGACGTAGGACTCTTTGCGCCGGCCGAGCACACGTAGCCGGTCCAGCGCCTGCCGGGTGACGATCCGCACCAGGTAGGCGCGGTCCTCCCGCACGGTGCCGAGATCGACGTCCACCCATCGCAGCCAGGTCTCCTGCAGGACGTCTTCGGCGTCAGCGGCCGAGCCGAGCATCTCGTAGGCGACGGTGAACAGCAGGTTGCGGTGGGCGACGAACGCCTGGGTGGCGGAGTCCACGGAGTCAACGTGGTCGGCACGATCGAGCGGCTCGGCTGGATCCGCACTTCGTTCGCTCCGCTCGGTCATGCCCCGCTCCTGCCTGTTCGTTCTCAGCACTGCCACACGCACAAGACGTGGGTCCCCACCGCTTTGTAACACCCGCGGTAGGTGGCCTATGTCACATGGTCGCGCTGTTACAGGGATCGGGGCGCCGGCGTCTCGTGGTCGTCAGGACGCCGCGCGAACGACCCGTACGGCACTACGACGAGTTGAGAGTGAGAAGGGAAGTCTTCCCCATGTCCACGCCCATGACGAGCGACCAGCGGTCACGCATGCCCAACCCCCTCCCCTTCCTCCCCGAGATGGCGGAAGTCGGCGAAGGCCTGCACAAGGCCCTCCAGAACGGCGCGATTCCGCAGACCACCATCCATCTGCTGCAGCTGCGCGCCGGACAGCTCCTCGGCAGCACGTACTTCACCATCAGGGAAACCGGCAACCTTCGCAGGATCGGGGAGTCAGAGGAGCGCATCACCGCCGTTGCGACCTGGCGGGACGCCACCTATTTCACTGACGCCGAACGGGTCGCGCTGGAGCTCGTGGAGGCGGTCCTCACCCCGAACCCGTCCGGGGAGCGCGTCCCCGACGAGCTGTACGCCAAGGCGTCCGCGCACTACGACGACAAGGCGATGTGGTCGCTCATCATGGCGATCGCCCACATCGGCTTCTTCACCCCTGCCGCGCTCATCGCCAAGCCGATCCCCGGCATGCCCCCAGGCCAGAACTACAGCGCGTAAGAAAGGCACAACAGCATGAGCATCACCACGTTCGCGGTAGCGGGAGCGACCGGGCGGCTGGGCCGCCACGTCGTCGACGTTCTGACCGAGAGGGGACGCCAGGTCGTGCCGATGTCCCGCGCCACCGGCGTGGACATCATCACCGGTGAGGGCCTCGCCGAGGCCCTCACCGGTGCCGAGGTCATCATCGACGTGGCCTCGTGGCACTCCTCCGACCAGGAGGCGGCGACGGAGTTCTTCCGTACGTCGGCCCGCAATCTGCACGAGTACGGTCAGAAGGCGGGGGTCGCCCAGATCACCATGGCGTCCATCATCGGCGCCGACAAGGCCACCGCCGGTTTCCTCGCCGCCAAGAAGGTGCACGAGGAACTCCTCCTGTCCGGCCCGCTCCCCGTCCGCATCCTGCGGGCCGCGCAGTTCCACGAGTTCGTCGGCCAGCTCCTGGACTGGCAGCAGGGCGACGTCGCCTACCTCCCGGCCCTGCCCACCCAACTCGTGGCCTGCCGCACCGTGGCCGAGGAACTGGTCGACCTGGCCAGTGCCCCCGCCGCCCCCGGAACACCGATCCCCGAGATCGCCGGTCCCCGCAAGGAGACCATGGCCGAGGCGGCCCAGCTCCTCGGCGCCCGCCGAGGCATCAAGGTCGTCGGCGTCGACGGGGCCGGCATGCCCGATGCCGACCTCGCCGCCAACGGCGCCTTCCTGCCCGGCCCGCACGCCAAGCTCGCCGGACCCACCTTCCAGGAGTGGCTCGACACCCAGCCCTGAGCCGATCTTGCCCTTGTCCTCGGAACTCCACCATCCGGAGCCCGAGAACAAGGGCTCCCCGGGCCTCACCCTCGGGGACTCAGTGGCTGCCTCTTCGGACGTCATCCGCAGAAAGGGGCTCACTCATGCCCGTCACCACGATCGACACAACGACCGCACTCGTTCTCATCGACCTGCAGAACCTCGTCGTCGACCTCCCCACCACCCCCTACACCGGCTCAGAGGTGGTGGCCCGTGCGGTCGAACTGGCTGACGCCTTTCACCACCACGACGCTCCGGTTGTCCTGGTCCGGCTCACGGCCAACGCGGACGGATCAGATGCCGCGCCAGGACGCACCGAGATCCCGCGCCCGCCTGGCCCTCTGCCGGCGGGCTGGGACCACATCGTCGATGACCTGACCGGCCACCCCGGCGACATCACCGTGACCAAGCGCACCTGGAGCACCTTCTACGGCACCGACCTCGACCTGCAGCTACGCCGCCGCGGCGTCACACAGGTCGTGCTGGCCGGGATCGCCACCAGCATCGGCGTGGAGTCCACCGCCCGCGCCGCCTACGAACACGGCTACAACGTCACGCTGGTGGCGGACGCCATAGCCGATCGGGACGCCGAGGCGCATCGCCACAGTGTGGAACGGATCTTCCCGCTCCTCGGCGAGAGCGGCTCCACCGCCGAGATCATCGACCTGCTGGCCAAGACCCGCGCCTGACGGCCCACACGATCACCGAACACGAAAGGACAGATGATGACACAAACCCCGGAATTGCCGCTGCACATGCGGAGGAACGGGCTCAACCCGGTCGAGGAACTGGCCCGGGCTCGCGACAGCGAGGGTGTGGTGCGGGTGAAGACGCCGTTCGGCGCACCCGCGTACGTGATCTGCCGCTATGAGGACGTTCGCCGGGTGCTCGCGGATCCGGCCCGGTTCAGCAGCGCCCTGACACCGTTCCCGGGATCCGGGCAGATGAACGCCGACGAGCTGGCCACGATGCAGGCCGGGCAACTGATCGGATTCGACCCGCCCGAGCACACGCGGTTGCGCCGGATGCTCACCCCGGAGTTCACGATACGGCGGATGCGCAGGCTCGAGCCGCGGATCACCGAGATCGTCCAGACGGCTTTGGACGATCTGGAGCGGGCCGGCAAGCCGGCCGATCTGGTGGAGCACTTCGCGCTGCCGGTGCCGTCACTGGTGATCTGCGAGCTGCTGGGCGTGCCGCATGCCGACCGCGCCGAGTTCCACGACCGTTCCGTGCGCCTGCTGGACACCTCCTTGCCGATGGAACAGCGCGTCGCGGTGCAGCGGGAGGACCGCGCCTACATGGCCGGCCTGGTCGCCCGCGCCCAAGCCGCCCCGGGCGAGGACATGCTGGGCATGCTGGTGCGCGAGCACGGCCACGATCTCAGTACCAATGAGCTGATCGGCATCGCGGGACTTCTGCTGCTGGCCGGGCATGAGACCACCTCGAACATGCTCGGCCTGGGCACCCTGGCCCTGCTCCGGCACCCGGACCAGCTGGCGGTGATCCGCGACGATCCGGCGCAGGCCGAGCCCGCCGTCGAGGAGCTGTTGCGCTGGCTGTCCGTCGTGCAGTCGCTGCCGCCGCGCACCACCACGACGGATGTGGAGATCGCCGGACATGCCATCCCCGCGGGATCGCTCGTGATCTGCTCGTTTCCCGCCGCCAACCGCGACCCTGCCTTCGTCGACGATCCCGAGACACTGGACATCGCCCGGGGAGCCGCCGGTCATCTCGCCTTCGGCCACGGGGTGCACCACTGCCTCGGGGCGCCGCTGGCGCGGATGGAGATGCGCATCGCCTTCCCGGCACTGCTGCGGCGCTTCCCCTGCCTCACCCTGGCCGATCCGTACGAGCAGGTGGACTTCCGGGTCTTCAGCCTCGTGTACGGCGTGCACACGCTGCGGGTGACCTGGTGAGCGGACAGCCGCCGAGAGCCGACACCTCACCCACCCGGCACCCGACCACCAAGAAGAGTGATCCCATGTCAAGGCCGACCAAGCTCCTCTCCTCTGCTCATGCGAAGCGGCCCGTGCGTCCCCGGTTCTTCGGCCTGATGAAGGTGAGCACAGGGTTCCTGGCCGCCGCGCTGCTGGTGCAGGGGATCACCGCTGGGCAGCTCCTGTCCAACGAGGGCAGCCGCCAGTTGCACCACGCCACGGGCCCCATCGTCACGGTCGCGATGGTCCTGCAGATCATCGCCGCGCTCCTGGTGTGGCGGGCGGGCCGCGGATCGGCGCGGTACCTGGCCGCCAGTGCGCTCCTGATGGTGCTGATCAGCATCCAGTTCGTGGTTGGCGGGAGCGGTAACCTCGCCGTCCACGTCCCTCTCGGCGTAGCGCTCTTCGGCGCGAGCGCCGTCCTGGCGGCACAGGTGTGGTCGCCCCGCCCCGCCGACTGAACTCAGAGCCCGACTCACCCACCTCGGGTGCCACCAGCCGTCGGGCTCGATTCTGCTCCACCGCGTGTCGTTTCGCCGCGCACCGCGCTTCCAATACGCCGGTGCGACGTCGATCTACGAGACGTCCTCGTCCCAGTCCGGCTCATCCGGGTTGCGCAGCTGCCGGACGCCGACAGGCCCAAGGTCGGGCCGGGCGAAGGAGCAGGTGCCGATCACGTTGATGTGCCGGCGAACGAAGGGCGACAGCCGCGCGCTGTCTTCCTCAGCCCTTCTCTGTCAGACTGCTGTGAGACATAGGACGTATGGGTCCTTGTGATGTGAAGCAGGACCTCCACGAAAGCCGGGGCGGTTCACCAGAAGTTCGTGGCCGCCTCCAGCCCGTCTCTTGCCCAGGACGTCCTCGCCGTGATGACGAAGGCATAAGCCCGCAGAAGGCATCCAGAGCTTCGCCGCGCCGGCGCTGGCACCGGCAGCGGGGTCATGGAACGCTCTGGCGGCCCAGAACGGGGCAACGCCCGGAGACATCGTCCGGGTCGATGCCCCTACCTCGCCGTCACCGGCACCTGGGCCCGCGCCGCCCTGCGCGCCGGGACCAGCGCCACCAGCAGGCCCGCGCCGACCGCCGTGAGCACCGTGACGGCCAGGGCGGAGGCGGACGGGGCGCGGCCGATGCCCGCGCCGACGCCGCTGGTGTGGCCCTGCAGGTCGATCAGGCCGCCTGCCACCGAGGCCCCGGCCGCGGTGCCCGCCGCCACGCCCAGCGCGACCAGCAGCCCGGTCCCGGTGACCAGTGTCGCCGCCACCTGCCGCGGGGTGAGCCCCATGGCCTTGAGCACCGCCAGGTCCGCCGCGTGGTCGCGCAGCCCCAGCGCGCTCGCGGTCAGCAGGTTGGCCAGGGCCAGCAGCGCCAGCACGACGGTCAGCGCCGCGATCACCACCCGGATGACCGCGAGCCGCTCGGCCGGGTTGACCGTCCTGCGCACCTCCACGGCCTCGCCCGAGGCGATCAGCAGGCGGGCGCGGACCGCCTCCGGGTCGGCGCCGGGGGCCAGCACCAGGCGGTGGAACTGGGGCGGCACCGCGTCCTTGGCGGCGAGGGTGTCCAGGCCGGTGGAGAGCACCTCGCCGTCCTGGTCGGGCTCCACCACCCGCCCGACGATCCGCACGATGAGCGGCGTGCCGCCGACCGTCATCCGCACCCGGTCGCCGATCTCCGCGCCCAGCAGGTCGAGCAGGCCCTGCCCGGCGACGGCCTCGCCGCGCGCGGCGAACATCCGCCCCTCGACGACCGTGAGCGGGTACGGCGCGGCGGACGTGCCGAGCCCGCGGACCAGCACGCTGCGGGTCTGCTCGGGCTCCAGCGCGGAGACCTCGCTGCCGGGGTGGACGGCGATCACCTGCGGATCGGCCCGGGCGATGCGGGCGGCCGCGTCGGCCGTGAGCCGGCCGGGGCGGACGGTGAGGGCCGCGGCCTGGCCGACCCGTTCGGGGTGGCGCAGGAAGTCGTCGAGGGTGGCCCAGCAGCCGAGGCCGATGGTGATCATCATCATCGGCACGGCCACGCCGACGATGCTCAGGAAGGCGGGCGTCCGGCGGGTGAAGGCGTCGCGGGTGCCCAGGACGAGCGCGGGCGGGAGCCGTACCAGCAGGGCGAGGCGGGCCAGCCGGGAGAGGCGGCCGCCCGGCGGGGCGGCCGGGGCGGCCGGGATGGGCGGGGTGCGCCCGCCCCGCCAGGCGGGCAGCGCCACCGCGACCAGGACCACCGCGGCGGTCCCGCCGGCGATGGCCAGCAGCGGCAGCGGGGAGAGCGGCGGGAACGGCAGGTCGTCCAGGGCGAGCGCCGCGGCGGCCAGGCCGCCGGCCAGTCCGGCGGCGACGCCGGCCAGCCCGAGCGCCCCGTGCTCGGCCACGAGCAGGGCGACGATCTGGCGCCGGGTGTAGCCGAGGGACTTGAGGGTGGCGATGTCGCGCGTCTGGGTGAGCACCCGGCCGCCGACCGCGTTGGCGACGGCCAGCGCGGCGGCGACCAGCCCGACGGCGCCGAACAGCCCCAGCAGCAGGCCGAGCAGCCGGTTGTCCAGCTCCATGGAGGCGCGGATCTCCCGCCAGGTGGACATGCGCCGGATCTGCTCGTCGAGCAGGGTGACGGCGCCGTGCACGGCAGGCAGCGTGTCCTCGCCGTCGGCCAGCCGGAGTCCGGTGACCGACTCGCTCCGCCCGGCGGCCGGTTCGATCCCGGTGAGGGTCGCCGGCAGGGTCCAGGCCAGGCCGGGCGTCCACTCGGGGTAGAAGCCGACCTCGGCGGTGCCGGCGAGGCCGACCACGGTGAGCGGGTGGGGGACGCCGCTGAGCGAGGTCACCGGGAAGGGGTCGCCGACCCGCAGCCCGAGCGCCTCGGCGAAGGAGCTCTCCACGACCACCCCGGCGGTGTCGCCCGTGCGCAGCCACCGCCCCGTGCGGACGAGCGGCGCGGCCACCGGTCCCGGGTCGGCGCCGGCCTCGCGCAGCGCGACCGCCGACCTGCGGCCGTCCAGGGTGAGCGTCACGGGCGCCGTCCGGTACGGCCCGGCCACCTCCGCCACGCCGGGCAGGTCCCGCAGGGCCGCCGCGTCCGGCGCGTCCCCGGTGTGGATCCACACGTGCGCGCCCCGGGTCCGCTCGAACAGCCCGCGCCAGGGGTTGGTCCCGTCCTCCAGCAGGGTGGCCGCCGTGACGAGCGCGGCGACGATGCCCGCCACCGCCAGGACGGTCAGCAGCGCCTGCCCGCGCCGCGCCCGCAGATCCGCCCGGATCCACCGGACGGACGCCCGGATCGTGCTCACTCCGGCTACCCCCGCAGTTCCACCACGCCGCCCACCCCGCCCCGGGGGCGGCGGCGGGGCGCGGCGACGGCGCCGTCGTCGACGATCTGCCCGTCGAGGAGGGTGACCACCCGGTCGGCGAGGCTGGCCACCCGGGCGTCGTGGGTGACCAGCACGATCGTCTGCCCTTCGCGGTGCACCTCGCCCAGCAGCCTCAGCACGTCCCGGGTGTTGCGGCTGTCCAGGTTGCCGGTCGGCTCGTCGGCCAGCAGCAGCCGGGGCCGGTTGGCCAGGGCGCGGGCCAGCGCCACCCGCTGCTGCTCGCCGCCCGCGAGCTGGGCGGGGGCCGCCGCGGCGCGGTCGGTGAGGCCGAGCGCGTCCAGGAGGTATTCGCGGCGCTCGCGCGCCTGGCGCGAGGAGGCCCCGGCGAGCAGCGCGGGGAGCTCGACGTTGTCGGCGACCGTCATGTTGGCGACCAGGTTGAAGAACTGGAAGACGAAGCCGATCTTCTGGCGGCGCAGCAGCGCCCAGGCGCTCTCGCCCAGGGTGTCGGCGCGCTTGCCGTCCAGCCAGATCTCGCCGCTGGTGCGGGTGTCCAGGCCGCCGAGCAGGTGCACCAGCGTGGACTTCCCGGAGCCCGAGGGACCCATGATCGCCACGAACTCCCCCGGCTCCACCCGCAGGTCCACCCCCCGTACGGCGGGCACCGGCACGCCCCCGTCCTGGTAGATCTTGACGAGGTTGACGGTGCAGACCACCGGGGGCGCGCTCATCCGGTCACCGCCCCGGTGCCCGTTCCTGCCCGCGGGTCGCGCACGTACCGGTTCATCCCAGCTCCTCCTGGCAGCGGTCGAGCCATTCGAGGTCGGCCTGCAGGTGCAGCATGGCCCCCTCGATCAGCAGGAGCGCGACGCGGTTGCCCGGGTCGGTCCGCTCGGCGAGGTCGTTGAGGTCGCGCATGAGCCCCAGGTAGTGGCGGCGCTGGCGGTTGATCAGCGCCGTCCGGTCGGCGATGCCCGTCATCGGGGCCAGCACGAGCTTCATGAAGAACTCGTCGCGGACCCGCGGCCCCTCGGTCGGCTCGTCCACCCAGGAGTCGAGGCTCTCCCGGCCGGCGGCCGTGAGGTAGTAGACCTTCTTGTTCGGCCGGTTGGACTGCTCCACGTCCACCGCGCGCACCAGGCCGTCCTTCTCCAGCCGGCCGAGGGTGACGTAGATCTGCCCGATGTTGGGCGAGGGGTAGGCACTGCCGAAGGTCTGCTCGAGGGCCTGTTTGAGCTCGTATCCGTGGGCAGGTTCCTTCGCGAGGAGCGCCAGCAGGAACGGGCGCACGCCCACCTCCTCACCGTGCCCGCGTTATGCGAGCGTTACGGGCTCATCCGTTGACGCCCACATTAACGCTGTGCATAACATGAATGCATCTACCTAACATGTATGTAACCGCCCGGAAATGTGGAGGTCACAGGTGCCGCGCCTGCTCCCGCTCGCCCTCGCCGCGCTGATGCTGGCGGGGTGCGCGGCGGGGGACGGCGGGACGGAGGGGTCCGGCTCCCGGGACGGGAGCGGCCCGATCACCCTGGCGATCGGGCGGGACACCACCGGCTACCTGCGACCGCTGCTCGACCGGTGGAACCAGGCCCACCCCGCCGAGCGGGTCACCCTGCTGGAGCTGCCGGAGGCCACCGACGAGCAGCGCGCCCAGATGGTGGCCAACCTCCAGGCCGGCAGCGACCGCTACGACGTGCTCGGCCTGGACGTGGTCTGGACGGCGGAGTTCGCCGAGGCCGGCTGGATCGTGCCGCTGGAGCGGAGCATGTTCCCGCTCGACCGCTTCCTGCCCCCGGTGGTGGACACGGCCGTCTACCGGGGCAAGCTCTGGGCGGTGCCGTACACCAGCAACGCCGGGCTGCTCTACTACCGCAAGGACCTGCTCGACGCGGCGGGCTTCGAGCCGCCCACGACCTGGGCGCAGCTGCGCGAGCAGGCCAGGGCCCTGCACGCCGAGCACGGCATCGGCGGCTACGCCGGGCAGTTCCTCGCCTACGAGGGCCTGACCGTCAACTTCGCCGAGGCCGTGCAGTCGGCGGGCGGCGGGCAGATCCTCAGCACGGACGGCACCCGGGTCACCATGGACCCCGACCGGGCCGAGGCCGGGCTGGATTTCCTGCTGGGCGGTTTCCGGGAGGGGTGGATCCCGCAGGAGTCGCTCTCCTTCAAGGAGGAGGAGTCGCGGCTGGCCTTCCAGGAGGGCCGGCTGGCCTTCGCCCGCAACTGGCCGCACGCCTACGGCCCGGCCACCCAGTCCGGGATCGCGGGGAGGTTCGGGGTCACCCGGCTTCCGGGGCTGCACGGCCCGGGCGCCGGTTCGCTCGGCGGGCTCAACCTCGCGATCAGCGCCTTCTCCCGGCACCAGAAGTCGGCGGTGGAGTTCATCCGCTACTTCACCGGCCTGGAGAACCAGCGGCGGGTGCTCACCGACGGCTCGTTCCCGCCCGTGTGGACCGAGCTGTACGACGACCCCGGCCTGGTCGAGCGCTTCCCGTACCTACCGGTCCTCAAACAGAGCATCCTCTCCGCCCGGCCCCGGCCGGCGAGAGCCGACTACGACCAGGTGAGCCTGGTGATCGCCAGCACGGTCTCAGGCGCACTCACCCCGCCCTTCGAGGAGTCGAGCGACGACGTCATCGCCTCCCTGAAAGGACAGCTCGACGAGATCATCCGGGCTCCGTGACCCGGGGGCGACCCCCCCGCCGGAGCCGTCATCCCATCTCGCTTCCATCCGAACCTCGGGGGTTTGAGAAAGCACAGGAGGTCTTTCCGACATGCGCAAAGCCATGGCCGTCGCGGCGACCGCGGGCCTCGCACTCGCCCTCGCCGCGTGCGGCGGCGAGTCCACCACCACCCAGCCCACCGGCGGGGCGACCGGGGCCGCCTCGCCGACCGGGGCCAGGCCCCTGGAGGGGGTGACCATCGAGGTCGCCGCCAAGTGGACCGGGGCCGAGCAGGCCAACTTCCAGAAGGTCCTGGACGCCTTCCAGGCCAAGACCGGCGCCAAGGTCACCTACGCCTCCACCGGCGAGGACACCGGCGCCTACCTCGGCCCGCGCATCCAGGCCGGCAGCCCGCCCGACGTCGCGATCCTGCCGCAGCCCGGCCTGGTCCAGCAGTACGCCGACGACAAGGCCCTCAAGCCGCTCACCCCCGAGGTGATCAAGCAGATCGACGAGAACTACACCCCGTACTGGAAGGAGCTCGGCTCCGCCGGCGGCGAGGTGTACGGCGTGCTGGTGAAGGCGGCCCACAAGTCGCTCGTCTGGTACCGCGACCAGGCCTTCTCCGACGCCGGGGTGCAGCCCCCGGCCACCTGGGACGAACTGGTGAAGACCGCCCAGACGGTCGCCGACTCCGGCACCGCGCCGTTCGCGCTCTGCGGCGCCTCCGGCTGGACCCTCACCGACCTGTTCGAGAACGTCTACCTGTCCTCGGCGGGCCCGGAGAACTACGACAAGCTCTCCAGGCACGAGATCCCGTGGACCGACCCCAGCGTGACCACCGCGCTGGAGAAGATGGCGCAGATCGTCGGCAAGCAGGACCTCCTGCTCGGCGGCTCCTCCGGCGCGCTGCAGACCGACTTCCCGACCTGCGTGACCCAGGTGTACGGCCAGGACAAGGCGGCGATGGTCGTCGAGGCCGACTTCGTCGGCACCACGGCCGAGGAGTCGGGCGCCAAGCTCGGCGAGGAGGCCAAGTACTTCCCGTTCCCGAAGGCCGGCGAGACCGCCCCGGTCGTACTGGGCGGCGACATCGCGGTGGCGATGAAGGACTCGAAGGGCGCCATGGCGCTGCTGGAGTACCTCGCCTCCAAGGAGGGCGGCGAGGTCTGGGCCAAGCTCCCCGGCTACCTGTCCCCCAACCGCAACGTCTCCCCGGAGAACTACCCGAGTGAGCTGACCAGGCAGCTCGCGCAGACGATCATCGCCGCCGGCGAGTCCGTCCGCTACGACATGTCCGACCTCGCGCCCAGCGCCTTCGGCGGCACCGACGGCAAGGGCGAGTGGAAGCTCCTGCAGGACTTCGTGCGCGACCCCTCGGACGTCAAGGGCATCCAGGAGAAGCTCGAAGCCGAGGCCGCCAAGGCCTGGAAGTAGAAGGGGGCAGGCCGTGACCGACCGGTTGGGCGGCCCTGAGGGCCCGCGCGGCGGCGACGCCGCCGGGTCCTCCCCCGGACCGCACGAACCCCCCGCATCCCGTCCGGAGACGGCCAGGCCGCAGATCGCCACCGCCGGTCCGGCGGCGCCGGACGCGCACGCCGCCGGAGCCGGCGCGGGCACGGAGAAGGGCACGGAGAAGGGCACGGCGGCGGGCCCCCGGCGCCGGCTGGGCCCCTCGCCGGTGCTCGCCACCGCGTTCCTGCTGCCGGCCGTGGTCCTGCTCGGCGCGCTGGTCATCTACCCGATCGTCTACTCCCTGTTCCGGAGCCTCTACGACGCGAGCGGCGACGGCTTCGTCGGCGCCGGGAACTACGCCGCGATCTTCTCCGACCCCGCCACCCTGACCACCATCAGGAACAACCTGATCTGGGTGGTCTTCGCCCCCGCGACGGTCACCGTGCTCGGCCTGATCTTCGCGGTGCTGACCGAGCGGATCCGCTGGGCCACCGCGTTCAAGCTGGTGGTGTTCATGCCGATGGCGGTCTCCCTGATGGCCTCCGGCGTCATCTTCCGCCTGGTCTACGAGCAGGACCCGGACCGCGGGGTGGCCAACGCCGTCCTCACCTCGGTCGGCGACGTCTTCGGCGCCTCCGGCGGCTACCCGGACGCCCGGCCGAGGGAGAACGAGCAGTCGCCGGTCACCGCCGACCAGGGCGCGGTGGCCACCCGGCGGCCCGTCCAGCCGGGCCAGGCCGTGCTCGTCCCGCTGGTCGGCGTGAAACCCGGCGACCTCGCCGACGCCGCGACGGCCCGCCCGGCCGCCCCGCCGGGCCCCGGCGAGATCGCCGGGACCGTGTGGGTGGACTTCACCCAGGGCGGCGGGGGGCAGGTCAACCAGGTGGACGGCACCGAGAAGGGCCTGGCCGGGATGACCGTCGAGGCGGTGCGGGACGGCCAGGTCAGGGCGACGGCCGTCACCGGGGACGACGGGGCCTTCCGGCTGACCGGGCTCGCCCCGGGCGACTACGTCGTACGGCTCCCGCAGTCGAACTTCGAGGCGCCCTTCAACGGCCTGACATGGCTCGGCCCGACGCTGATCACCCCCGCGATCATCGGCGCGTTCGTCTGGGTGTGGGCCGGCTTCGCCATGGTGATGATCTCCGCCGGGCTCTCGGCCATCCCGCGGGACGCGCTGGAGGCGGCCCGCATCGACGGCGCCGGTGAGTGGCAGGTGTTCCGCCGGATCACCGTCCCGCTGCTCTCCCCGGTGCTGCTCGTCGTGTTCGTCACGATGATCATCAATACGCTGAAGGTCTTCGACCTGGTCTTCGTCATCGCCCCCGGGTCGGTCCAGCCGCAGGCGAACGTGATCGCGCTGGAGATGTGGCGCGTCTCCTTCGGCGGCGGCGGCGACCAGGGCCTGGGCAGCGCGCTGGCCATCTTCCTGCTGGTCCTCGTCCTGCCCTTCATGATCCTCAACATCCGGCGGTTCAGGAGGGACAACCAGTGACGACGTCCTCCGCTATCGGCGCGCCGCCCCGCGGCGTCCTCGGCCGCCTCGCCGACCGGGTCGGCGGCGGGGTGCTCCAGGCGGTGCTGGTGCTGATCGGCGTGTTCTGGCTGGTCCCCACCCTGGGCCTGTTCGTGGTCTCGCTCCGGCAGGAGACCGCCAACAACTCCAGCGGCTGGTGGACGGCGTTCACCAAGCCGGCCGAGTTCACCCTGAAGAACTACGCCGACCTGCTGGCCTCCGGGTTCACCGCGTCGTTCTGGAACACCGTGCTCATCACCGTGCCCGCGACGCTCCTGGTGATCGGCATCGCGGCCATGGCGGCCTACGCGTTCGCCTGGATGGACTTCCCCGGCCGGGACGCCCTGTTCCTGGTGGTCGTCGGCCTGCTGGTGGTGCCGATCCAGATCGCGCTCATCCCGATCGCCAGGCTGTACGGCGCGCTCGGCGTCTTCGGCTCCATCCCCGGCGTGGTGCTCTTCCACGTGGCCTTCGGCCTGCCCTTCGCCATCTTCCTGCTCCGCAACTTCTTCGTGGGCATCCCGGGCTCGCTGCTGGAGGCGGCGCGGATCGACGGCGCGGGCGAGTGGAAGATCTTCGCGACCGTGGTGTTCCCGCTGGCCAAGCCGGCCATCGCCTCGCTCGGCATCTTCCAGTTCCTCTGGGTCTGGAACGACCTGCTCGTCGCGCTGGTCTTCGCCAACACCGAGAACCAGCCGATGACCAAGGCCCTCCAGTCCCAGATGCGGCAGTTCGGAACCAACGTCGACATCCTGGCGCCGGGAGCCTTCCTGTCGCTGATCATCCCGTTGATCCTGTTCTTCGCCTTCCAGCGGTACTTCGTCCAGGGCATGCTGGCGGGCTCCGTGAAGTGAGGACCGACTGAATACAGGGGGGCAGGTCCGGTGCGGCCCGCACGGCGCGGGCCGCACCGGACCTCGACGGCCTCCCGGAGGCGCTCCGCGGCCCGCGGTGCCACTCCCCGGCTCCCCGGGGGACGCCGCGGGCCGGTGCGCGATGCCGCCCGCGATGTCGGTTGATCTCGATAGGGTGCCGACCATGAATCCTCCGCTCCGCCGGGGAGCGGCCTCCCCGTCCGCCTCGGCCGAGGCGGACGGCGGCCGGGCCCCGGCCGTCCGGGGGCGGGGGACCCGTGACGGGGAAGAGACGTTCCCGCCGGGCGCGCCCGGCACTTCCCTCCCTAGGAGAATGATGGCTGCACGTCCCTTGAACGAGCTGGTGGAACCCGGGTGGGCCGAGGCCCTGGAGCCCGTCGCAGACAGGATCGCCCAGATGGGCGACTTCCTCCGGAAGGAGATCGCCGAGGGCCGGGGCTACCTCCCCGCCGGGGAGAACGTGCTGCGCGCGTTCAAACAGCCCTTCGACCAGGTCAAGGTGCTGATCGTGGGCCAGGACCCCTACCCGACGCCGGGCCACCCGATCGGTCTGAGCTTCTCGGTGGCGGCCGACGTGCGCCCGATCCCGGGCAGTCTGCGCAACATCTTCAAGGAGCTCACCGAGGACCTCGGCCTGCCGATGCCGGGCAACGGCGACCTGACCCCGTGGGCCGAGCACGGCGTGCTCCTGCTCAACAGGGTGCTCACCGTCATGCCGGGCAAGCCCGCCTCGCACCGGGGCAAGGGCTGGGAGGAGGTCACCGACCAGGCCATCCGGGCGCTCGCCGCCCGCGGCAAGCCGCTGGTGGCGATCCTGTGGGGCCGTGACGCCCGCTCGCTCGCCCCGCTCCTCGGCGACGTGCCCCGCATCGAGTCGGCCCACCCGAGCCCGCTCTCGGCCCGCAGCGGCTTCTTCGGCTCCCGGCCGTTCAGCCGCGCCAACCAGTTGCTGGAGCAGCAGGGCACGACCCCGGTCGACTGGAAGCTCCCCTAGACTGATCAGGCACCTCGGGGGCACTAGGATTCTTCATCATGAGTGATGAATCGGGCACTGAGCGCTATCTGCGTCTGACGGTCGAGCTGACGGTGGAGGTGCTGGACAACGGCGCGCTCCAGGCGGCGGCGCTGAAGGAGATCAACGACCCCGAGACCGACCTGGACGACGACGAGCGCAGGGAGCAGGCGGAGATGGTCTCCGCCGACGACAGCGGCGCCACGGCGCTGCAGTGGCTGATCGAGCCGGACCACGTCCTGGGGCTGATCGAGCACATCGAGCAGATCGAGCCCCGCGAGGCCGTGCTGAGCGTCGAGCCCTCCGAGGGGCCGTCGGACGAGGACGACGACGAGCACGACCACGGGCACGACCACTGACGCACCGCCGTAGGCCGGCCGGCCCACCGGCCGCCGGCCGTACGGCGGGCGGCCGCCCGGAGGGCGGGCCCGGTCCCGGCGGCGGTCGCGCGTCTCAGCGCTTGCGGCCGACCCCGCCCCAGCCGAGGATCGCCATGCGCTCCAGCACGCCGGGATCGATGAACCGCGCGCTGTCCAGGAGTTCGAAGTCGCCGAAGAAGCGGATGATCTCCTCGACGGTCCGCGGGGTCACCCCCGAGCTCGCCCGGGAGTAGACGTCCTTCATCGTGTCGGTGTCCTTGGCCCGGCGCTCGGTCATCGACAGGTGGGTGATCGTCAGGAAGCTGCCGGGGGCCATCGACTCCCGCAGGGCGGCGACCTCGGCGTAGGGGTCGTCGAGGAAGTGCAGGGTCGCCACCATGAACACGCCGACCGGCTCGTCCGGCTTGACCAGGCCGGTCGCCACCGCCTTGTCCCAGAGCTCGCCGGGGGCGCGCAGGTCGCCCTCGACCATCGCGGTCGTGGGGGTGTTGGCGAGCAGCGCCCTGCCGTGCACGCAGACCACCGGGTCGTTGTCGACGTAGACCGTGCGCGCCTCGGGGGTGACCGCGTGCGCGACCTCGTGCACGTTCTTCTGGGTGGGCAGGCCGGCCCCGATGTCGACGAACTGCCGGACGCCCTCCTCCGCCGCGAGGTGCTGGACCACGTTGCCGAGGAAGCGCCGGTTGAGCCGGACGCCCTCACGCGACTCGGGGAACGCCTTGAGGATCTGCTCGGCGGCCGCCCGGTCGGCGGCGAAGTTGTCCTTGCCGCCGAGCATGAAGTCGTAGATCCGGGCGACGTTGGCCGTGCTCACGTCGATGCCGTAAGGGTTCCGATCGCTCATCACGCCACCTCGCCCCGCTGTCCCGCTCACCGTAGAACGGCGTTTCGGTAGATCGTAGCCGACTGATCCACTCCGCGGCGGACATCCTGAACATCGTTCCGTCCCCGCTCTCCGGCCGCCGGGAGCCCCTTCTCGCACCGGACCGTTCCACGGGATCCGCACCCCGTCCGGGGCTCCGGGCGCACAGGCGCCCGGGGAACGGGCGCGCACGCCACCTGGCAAGCTGGGGCGGAAGGGGTGGGGAGATGGACGAGCAGCGGGCGGGTGCGCGGAACGGGCCGGACGGGCCGGACTACGGCATCGGGGCCGTCTCGCGGCGGCTGGGCGTGCCCGCGCCCACCCTGCGCACCTGGAACCTCCGGTACGGCGTGGGCCCCAGCCGCCGCAGCCCCGGCGGGCACCGGCGCTACGACTCCGCGGACCTGCGGCGCCTGGAGGAGATGAACCGGCTGATCCGGTCCGGGGTCCCGGCCGCGGACGCCGCCCGGCACGTGCTGGGCGCGCTCCCCGCGGCGGAGCCCGCACGGGAGGGCGCCGGGCCGGAGACCGCGGGGAACGCAGTCTCGGAGGCCGCCCCGCACGAGACCCCGGAGCAGGCGCTCCGCGAGGCGGGCGCGGTCCCGGAGCAGGTCCCGACACCGGCGATGCTGGCCCGGGCCGCGATCGCCCTGGACGGCGAGGCCGTCTCCGCCTGGCTCGGCGCGGCCCTGGCCGGGCACGGCGTCCTGTGGACCTGGGAGCGGCTGGTGCTGCCGGTCTTCGCGAGGATCTCCCGGCGCCAACTGGAGACGGGGGCGGCCGTCGACGCCGAGCACCTGTTCTCCGACCGGCTGGCCGCGGCGCTGGCCCCGCTCGCCCGCCGGCCGCCGGCGCCGGTCAACGAACGGCCGGTGCTGCTGGCCTGCGCGCAGGACGAGCAGCACAGCCTGCCGCTGCACGCCCTGGCCGCCGCGCTGACCCTGGACCACCGGATCGAGACGCGCATGCTGGGCGCGCGCACGCCGTACCCGGCGCTGGCGGACGCGATGCGCCGCCTCGGCCCGGCGGTGGTGTTCGTCTGGTCCCAGCTGGCCGAGACCGGCGACCCCGCGCCGCTCGCCGGGCTGCCCGCGCTCCGCCCCCCTGCCCGGATCATGGCGGGCGGCCCGGGCTGGCGCGGAGGGCTGCCGCCGGCCGTCCAGCACGTCACGTCCTTCCGTGACGCCCTCGCCCGGATATCGGCCGCCCTGCGCCGCCCCGTCGCCGACCGGCCCGCCCGCACGCCGGGTGACTTGCGATCACGCCGCCCGAGCGCATATGAATGAGTTTTGAATAGGTTATCTCGGAGAGGAGGCCGTCATGACGGCCACGGACCCGACGACCACCACCGGCCGGACCGCCGAGAGTCCGGTCGCCCTCCCGGAGCGGGGAGCCGGCCCGGCCGGGGTCCGTCCCCGGATCGCGGTCTCCAGCTGCCTGCTCGGCGAGAAGGTCCGCTTCAACGGCGGCCACAGCCGCGACAGGTTCCTCGCCGGGGAGCTGGACCCCTACGTCGACTGGGTGCCGTTCTGCCCGGAGATCGCGCTCGGCCTCGGCGCCCCGCGCGAGACCCTGCGGCTGGAGAACGCCCCCGAGGGGCCGCACCTGGTGACGCGGAAGACCGGCCGGGACCTCACCGGGCCGATGGCCGCCCTGGCCGCCGAACGGGCCCGCACCCTCGACGACGTCGACGGCTACGTCTTCAAGGCCAGGAGTCCCAGCTGCGGCGTCCACGGCGTCCCGGTCCACTCCGGCAGCGCCCCCGCGGGCCGCAGGAGCCGGGGCGTGTTCGCGGCCCCGATCATGGACGCCCACCCGCTGCTGGCGGTGGAGGACGAGGGGCGGCTGCACGACCCGCTGATCCGCGAGACCTTCGTCGAGCGGGTCTTCGCCACCGCCCGCCTCCGGGCGCTGCTGGCGGGCGACTGGCGCCCGCGCGACCTGGTCGCCTTCCACGCCCGCCACAAAATGCAGATCCTCGCCCACGACCCCGACCTCTACCGCGAGGCCGGCCGGGTCGTGGCCCGCGCGGGCACGCTCGGCCGCGGGGAGCTGGCCGCCGAGTACTCCCGGGTCTTCCGCACGGCCCTGGCCAGGAAGGCGAGCCCCGGCCGGCACGTGAACGTGCTCCAGCACTGCGCGGGCATGCTGGGCCGGGCACTGGACCGGGTCCGCCGCGCGGACCTGGCCGAGGTCATCGCCTCCTACGCGGCCGGGCTGGTGCCGCTCAGCGTGCCGGTGGCCCTGCTCCGCCACGACGCGCGCGGCGAGGCCGCCGCCTACGTCGAGGAGCAGACGTACTTCGCGCCGTTCCCCGAGCGGCTCCGCCTGCGCAACCACATTCCGGCCTGAGCCCGGGCCCCGTAAGCGGCGCGGGCTTCGGGAGCGGCCCGGGCTCAGGAGACGGCCGGGCACCCGCGGCGATGCGGGCGGCCGCCGCCCGCGGCCGGCGGAGCGGCCGGGCCGAGGAGCGGCGGGACCGTCCGGCTCAGCCGGCGGGGCGCTCGCCGGTGCCGTCGAGGGAGTCGAGCCAGCGGGTCAGGCGTGCCCCCTGGCGGGTCATGACCTCCGGGTCGCGCAGGGCGTTGGCCAGCAGGGACATGCCCTGGTAGGCACCGACGAAGGTGAGGGCGAGGTCGTCGGGGTCGGGCAGGCCCAGCTCGCGGAACTGGCGCTCCACCCAGTCCAGCAGCAGCCGGACGACCCTGCCCGCCTCCACGTCGAGGCCCCCCTCGGCGCGCTTGTCGAGCTCGACCGCCAGGGTGCCGGTCGGGCAGCCGTAGCGGGCCGCGGTGTCGCGCTGGCCGACCCACGCCTCGACCAGGGACTTGAGGCGCCGGCGCGGGTCGGCGAGCTTGTCGAGCTCGCCGGTCAGCTCGGCGAGGTTGCCGGCGTGCTCGGTGAGCGCGGCCTGGATCAGCTCGTCCTTGGTCTTGAAGTAGTAGTACACGTTTCCGACGGGGACGTCGGCGGCGGCCGCGATGTCGGCGATGGTGGTGCGCTCCGCGCCCTGCTCGTGCAGGACCCGGGCGGCCGCGGCCGCCAGCCGCCGCCGCTTGCCGGCCCCTCGCGCCGAGGCCCTCGCTGAGTTGGTCACCTCACTGACTATAGACAGGCGACCGTCCGGCCGTGCTACCGTCTTTCTCAGTCAGCCAACTAACTTAGAAGTGGGGAACGACATGATCGTGGTGACCGGAGCGACCGGGAACGTCGGCCGTCCGCTCGTGCGGGCGCTCGCGGCGGGCGGCGGGCAGGTGACGGCGACCTCCCGGGGGATCTCGGCGGCGGACGTGCCGGAGGGCGTCGGGCACCGGCGGGCGGACCTGGCCGACGCCGGGAGCCTGCGGCCCGTCCTCGACGGCGCCGACGCGCTGTTCCTGCAGAGCGGCGGCGCCGCGCACGCGCTCGACCCCCGGGCCATCCTCGACGCCGCCGAGGCCGGCGGCGTGCGGCGGGTGGTGCTGCTGTCCTCCCAGGGGGTGGCGACCCGGCCGCAGTCGGCCTCCCACGGGCTCCTCATGCGGTCCATCGAGGACGCCGTCCGGCAGTCGGGCATGGAGTGGACGATCCTGCGGCCCGGCGGCTTCGCCTCCAACACCTACGCCTGGGCCGAGGCGGTCCGTACGACGCGGACCGTCACCGCGCCGTTCGGCGATGTCGGCCTGCCGGCCGTCGACCCGGTCGACATCGCCGAGGTCGCCGCGGCGGCGCTACGCGAGGACGGCCACGGCGGGCAGGTCTACGAGCTGACCGGCCCCGCCCCCGTCACGCCCCGGCAGCAGGCCGAGGCGATCGGCGAGGCCCTCGGCGAACCCGTCCGGTTCGTCGAGCAGACCCCCGACCAGGCCCGCGCGCAGATGCTGCGGTTCATGCCCGAGCCCGTGGTCGAGACCACCCTCGCCATCCTCGGCACCCCCACCCCCGCAGAGCGGCGCGTCAGCCCCGACGTCGAGCGCGTCCTGGGCCGCGCACCCCACGCCTACACCGCCTGGGCGCGGCGCAACGCCGCGGCGTTCCGCTGACCCCGGCCCGGCGGAGGCGACGGCCGCGGTGATGACGACGGCCGTCGCCATGGCGTGAAACGCAATGATCGTGTCGTTGCCGCCGCGGCGGTACGGCGCCCAGCATGGACGTGTGCCCCGCGACATCGTCCTCGTGATCTTCGACGGCTTCCAGCTGTTCGACCTGGCCGGACCGGCCGACGTGTTCGCGACCGCGAACCTGTGCACCCGGTCGGACGGCTACCGGTTGCGCGTGGCGGCCGTGCGGGCGGGCGCCGTACCGGCGCACAACGGCATCGCGGCCACGGCGCAGGTCCCGCTCGGCGGGATCACCGGGCCGGTCGACACCCTGATGGTCGTCGGCGGCCTGTCGGTGCCCGAACGCCTGCGCGACCGGGGCCTGGTGGACGGGATCGCCCGGCTGGCCCGCTCCGCCCGCCGGGTGGCGTCGGTGTGCAACGGGGCGCTGCTGCTGGCCGAGGCCGGGCTGCTCGACGGCAGGCGCGCGACCACGCACTGGCTGACCGCCGGCGAGCTCGCCCGCCGCTACCCCGGCGTCGAGGTGGACGCCGACCCCGTCTACGTCCGGGACGGCGACGTGTGGACCTCCGCCGGGGTCAGCGCCGGGGTGGACCTCGCCCTGGCCCTGGTGGCGGAGGACCACGGCCACCGGCTGGCCCGGGACGTGGCACGGGGCCTGGTGGTGTACCTGCACCGTCCCGGCGGGCAGAGCCAGTTCAGCGCGCCGCTGCGGGCGCTGGTCCCCCGCAGCGAACCGCTGCGGGAACTGCAGGCGTTCATCGACGCCCACCCCGCCGAGGACCTGCGCGTCCCCGCCCTCGCCCGGCGCGCCGGGATGAGCGAGCGCCACTTCTCCCGCGTCTTCACCGCGCAGACCGGCCTGCCGCCCGGCCGGTACGTCGAGCGCAGCCGCGCCGACGCCGCCCGCCGCCTGCTGGAGACGACCGACCACCCGCTGGACCGGGTCGCCCGGGAGTGCGGGCTGGGCACCCCCGAGACCCTCTACCGCCTCTTCCGCCGGCACTGGCGGACCTCACCCGGCGACTACCGCCGCCGGTTCCACGTCAAGGAGAGCTGACCGTGCACGTCGTCATCCCGCTGTACCCCCGTTTCACCGCGCTCGACGCCGTCGGCCCGTACACGGTGCTGGCCTTCGCGCCCGGCTGGACGGTCACCTTCGCGGCCGCCGAGACCGGACCGGTCGCCGACGACCGCGGCTCCCTGTCCCTGGCCGCCACCGCCCGCCTGGCCGACCTGCCGCACCCGGACGTGGTCGTGGTCCCCGGCGGGCCCGGAACGCTCGACGCGCTGTCCGATCCCGCCCTGGTCGGCTGGGTCGCCCGGGCGCACGAGCACACCCGGTGGACGGCCTCGGTGTGCAGCGGCTCCTTCCTGCTGGGCGCGGCCGGCCTGCTGCGCGGGCGCCGGGCCACCACCCACTGGGGATGGCTCGACCGCCTCGCCGGCTTCGGCGCCGAGCCCGTGGGCGAGCGCGTGGTCGCGGACGGCAGGGTGGTGACCGCCGCGGGCGTCTCGGCCGGGATCGACATGGCGCTGACCCTGCTGGCCGAGGCCACCGACCGGGAGACCGCGCAGGCCGTGCAGCTGGCGATCGAGTACGACCCGCGGCCCCCGTTCGAGGCGGGCTCGCCGAAGACCGCCCCGGCCGGCCTCACCGACCGCGCCCTGAGCCTGATCGGCTGATCCGCGCACGGAGGCGACCGCCCCGGCCGCGGCCCGCCCGGCGGACGGCGAGCGCGGCGGCGGCCGCGGCCAGGACGCCGCCGGCCAGGGCGGGCAGCCAGTCCCCCCAGCGCACGTACGGCGTCACCTCACGGGAGAGCGGGACCTCGACCACGAAGGTCCCGCGCCGGTCGGGAGGCATCCAGGCCAGGCGCCCGCCGCGGGCGTCGAACGCCGCGGAGGTCCCGTCGAGTTCCACGAGCACCGCGGGCCGGCCGGACTCGACCGCCCTGACGGCCTCGGATGCGGCCTGCTGAGCGTGGGCCCAGCTGCCGTGGAACGTGGTGAGCGAGCCCTGGACGATCACCACGTCCGCCCCCATGCGGGCGAGCTCGCGCCGCATGTCGGGGAAGGTCGACTCGTACGAGATGAGCGGGCCGATCCTGTGGCCGGCCACCGGCAGGATCGTCAGCGCGTCGCCGGTCGCCCGGTCCTGCCCGGCCGCGGCGGTGTGGTCCGCGATCCAGCCCAGCAGCGGCCGGAGCGGGACGTACTCGCCGAACGGCACGAGACGCTGCTTGACGTAGACGCCCCTGAGCCCGGCGGCGGAGTACTGGCGGGTGGACTTGGTGATCCGGCCCGAGGGGTCGGCGGCGTCCACGTTGACCAGCAGGTCGGCGCCCGCCTCCGCGGCCGCCCGCCGCAGCGCGCGCTCCGCGCCGGGCCGCCGCGCGGGGTCGAGCGCGACGCTGCTCTGCCCCCAGACGACGACGTCGGGCGCGCGGCCGGCGAGTCCGCGGGTCAGGCGCAGGTGCTCGGCGAGGCGCCGCTCCGGGCCGGGCACGACCCCCGGCTGGACGCCCGCCACCCGCATGGTCCCCGCCTCGGCGGGCCCGGGCCGCAGCACGCCGGAGACGGCGGCGGCCAGGGCCAGCACCACGGCGGCGCCTCCCGCGACCGCCCGGATCCGCCGATCCGCGCCCCGGAGCACGGCGACGGCGAGCCCCGTGTTGACGGCGACCAGCAGGAAGCTCAGCAGCCACACGCCTCCCAGGGCGGCGACCGCGAGCACCGGCCGCACCTGCCACTGGCTCAGGCCCAGCAGCCCCCACGCCCCGCCCAGGTGCTTCCAGGAGCGGACCGCCTCGGTCACCACCCAGACCGAGGGCAGCACCGGCAGCGCCGCCAGGAGCCCGACCGGCGAGACGGGCCGCCGGAGCAGCCCGTGGGCGACGAGCCCGAACGGCACCCAGAACAGCCCCGCGACGGCCACCGCGAGCGGCGCGAACACCCCGAGGGAGGGCAGCAGCCAGTGGAGCAGCGTCCCGAAGAAGCCGGCGGCCGCGGACCAGCCGCGCCACGCCGCCTCCCGGAACGAGCCCGCCCGGGCCAGCATGACCAGGAGGGGCACCAGCCCGGCCCACGCCCACCACCAGGCGCCGGCGGGCGGGAGGGTCAGGGCGAGCGCCGCCCCGGCCGCGGCGGCCGCCAGGCGCATCCTCCACCGGGAGGGTGAGCCGGTCACCTGTCCGGTCCCCGGTCCCGCCGCGGTCAGACCCGCAGGATCGCCAGGGAGCGGGCGGGCAGGGTCAGGTCGTCGCCGTCGAGGCCGACTCCGGGGTCGGAGGCGAGCACGATCCCGGCCGGCCGTACCGGGAGGGTGACCGGGGCGCGGCCGAGGTTGGCCGCCACCCGGAACGCGCCCCGGTGCACCACCAGCCAGGAGCCGGAGTGCTCCACCCGGACCCGGTCCAGGCGCGGGTCCGACAGGTCCGGATGGGCGCGGCGCAGCGCGATGAGCGCCCGGTACCAGTCGAGGTGCGCCCGGTGCGCGTCCTGCTCCAGCTCGCTCCAGTCGAGCTTGGAGCGCAGGAACGTCAGCTCGTCACCGGGGTCGGGCGCCTTCTCCGCCCAGTCGTCGTAGCCGAAGCCGACGAACTCCCGGCGCCGCCGGTCGGCCTCGCCCTCGCGCA
This sequence comes from Planomonospora alba, assembly GCF_039534085.1. Taxonomy (NCBI): domain Bacteria; kingdom Bacillati; phylum Actinomycetota; class Actinomycetes; order Streptosporangiales; family Streptosporangiaceae; genus Planomonospora; species Planomonospora alba. The sequence continues at coordinate 10,241 of NZ_BAAAUT010000049.1, read as the reverse complement.
GCTGCGGCTCCACGTGGTCGGTGAAGAACAGGAACGGCGTGCGCGTGCCCCACTCCTCGCCCATGAACAGCATCGGGGTGAAGGGCGAGGTCAGCAGGAGCCCGGCGGCCAGCCGGAGCGCCTCGGGGTCCATCCGGTCGCCCTCGGCGCGGTTGCCGATCTGGTCGTGGTTCTGCGCGCAGACGACGAACCGGTGGCCGGGCACGTGCCGGGCCGGGCGGCCGTGGCACCGGCGGCGGAAGGACGAGTAGGTCCCGTCGTGGTAGTAGCCCGAGGTCAGCACCTTGGCCAGCGCGCCGGTCGAGGCGTCGGCGAAGTCGGCGTAGTAGCCGTGCCGCTCCCCGGTGACGGCCGTGTGCAGGGCGTGGTGCACGTCGTCGTTCCAGGCCGCCGCCAGGCCGTACCCGCCGGCCTCGCGCGGCGTCATCAGCCGCGGGTCGTTGAGGTCGGACTCGGCGATGAGCGTCAGCGGGCGGCCGAGCGCGGCCGACAGCGCGTCCACCTCGGCCGCCAGCTCCTCCAGGAAGTGCACGGCCCGGTCGTCGTGGAGCGCGTGCACGGCGTCCAGCCGCAGGCCGTCGACGTGGTAGTCGCGCAGCCACTGCAGCGCGTTGCCGATGAAGTAGCGCCGCACCTCGTCGGAGCCGGGGCCGTCCAGGTTGACCGCCTGCCCCCAGAAGGAGGAGGCGGAGGAGTGGAAGTACGGGCCGAAGGGGGCCAGGAAGTTGCCGGACGGCCCCAGGTGGTTGTAGACGACGTCGAGGATGACGCCGAGCCCGCGGCCGTGGCAGGCGTCCACGAACCGCTTGAAGCCGTCGGGGCCGCCGTAGTTGTCGGTGACGGCCCACAGGTCCACCCCGTCGTAGCCCCAGTTGCGCCCGCCGGGGACCGGCGGCACCGGCATGACCTCGACGAAGTCGACGCCCAGGCCCACCAGGTGGTCGAGCCTGCCGACGGCCGCGTCGAACGTCCCCTCCGGCGTGAAGGTCCCGATGTGCAGCTCGTAGACCACCGAGCCGGGCAGGGACCGGCCCGTCCACGCCTGGTCGCTCCAGGTGAACCGGCCGTGGTCGTAGACCCGGCTCGGCCCGAAGACCCCCTCCGGCTGCCAGCGGGTGCGCGGGTCGGGCAGCGGCTCGCCGCCGTCCAGCCGGAACCGGTAGTCGGTGCCGTGCCCGGCCCCCGGGACCTCCGCCGACCACCAGCCGCCCGCCCCGGGCCGCATCGCGTGCCGCTCCCCGCCGATCTCCACCTCGACCGACGACGCCTCCGGCGCCCACACCTCGAACATCATCAGTTCCTCTCCAGCAGCGCGACCGGGTGACGGGACAGCAGGCGGGCCATGGGGACGGGCCCGGTGTGCTCGGCGCCGGACAGCAGGTCCCGCCAGCGCCCGGGCGGCAGGTCGAGGGCCTCGCTCCCCCAGCCGCCGCGCCGTTCCAACCCGACCGGGAGCCGGGTGGCCACCGCCACGGCCCGCTCCCCGCGGGCGAAGGCGACCGCGTGCTCCCCGGCCTCCAGCGGCGTGTACGGCGCCGCAGGCCCAAGCCTGCGGCGCAGGCCCAGCGCCTGCCGGGTGACGAGCAGCTTGGCGGCGTCCCAGGCGGACCAGCCGGGCCCGGCCGACCCGGCGGAGTCCACCGCCCCGGCCCCGGACCCGGCCAGCATGCGCCGGCGGAGCGCGAAGTCCACCGGGCGGCGGTTGTCCGGGTCCACCAGGGAGAAGTCGGTGATCTCGTTGCCCCAGTACAGGTCGGGCACGCCGGGCATCATCAGCTGGACCAGCTTCTGGCCCAGCGAGTTGGACCGGGCGTACGGCTCGATCCGGGCGGCGAACTCCGCGACCGAGGCCCCGCACTCGCCGATCGCCCGCTCCACGAAGGCCCGCAGCCCCTCGGTGTAGGCCGGGTCGGGCGTCGCCCAGGAGATCGCGGTCTTGGCCTCGCGGGCCGCCTTGAACAGGTAGTCGAAGAACCGGTCCGGGCCGATCGGCCAGGCCGCCATGAGGTTCTGCCAGGCCAGGTAGTCCAGCGCCGGGTCGAAGGAGACCTTCGCCGACCACTCGGTGACCGCCGCCTCCCACTCCCCCGGGAGCTCCGACAGCACCGCCAGCCGGGCCCGCACGTCCTCCGAGCGCTTGGTGTCGTGGGTGGAGAGCGTGGTCATCGTGGCCGGGGACATGCCGCGGCAGAAGGCGTGGAAGTCCTCCACCGGCCCGCCGAACCGGTCCGGCTCCCCGCCCACCTCGTTCAGGCACGCCAGCGGGTACCACCGGTACAGCGCGGTGTCCTCCACGCCCTTGGCCATCACCGGGCCGCAGGTCTGCTGGAAGCGGACGACCGCCTCGGCCGGGCCGTGCAGGACCTTCTCCACGGTCTCGGCGACCGGGGCGCCCTCCGGCAGGCGAGCGGCGGCCAACTCCCCCGCCCGCTCGACGATCGCCGCCGAGGCCGCGGGCACCGGCTCGCCCGGCACCGCGTACGCCCGGTAGACCGGCATGGCCGCCAGCAGCTCGGCGAGCGCGGCGCGGTCGGTGCCGACCAGCGCGTGCAGGCGGTCGAGTTCGGCGCCGAAGAACAGGTCGAGCACGTGCTTCTTGGCGTCGTAGACCACCTGCGCGTACTCGCGCGGCATACCGGTCAGCCGGACGAACAGGTCGGTCAGCGGCCCGGCCCCGGCCGGGTCCACGAACAGGCCGGTGATCCGGTTGAGCGCGTCGTAGCCGGTGGTGCCGTCGCAGTCCCAGTCGGCGGGCAGCCGCTCGTCGCCGACGAGGATCTTCTCCGCGACCGTCCACACGCCGCCCGACGCGGCGCGCAGCCGGGCCAGGTAGCCGCGCGGGTCGGCCAGGCCGTCGGGGTGGTCCACCCGCAGGCCGCCGATCACCCCCTCGGCGACCAGGTCCAGGATGACCCGGTGGGTGGCCTCGAAGACCTCCGGGTCCTCCACCCGCAGGCCGATCAGCGAGGACACGTCGAAGAACCGCCGGTAACCGGGGCCGTTGCGCCAGTCGACCAGCCGGTAGTGCGTGTCCGGCCAGGGGAACTCGTGGTCGTGGTAGCGCAGCACGCCGCCGTCCACGACGGGCTCGGTGTCGTCGCCGATCACCGGCATGTCCACCTTGCCGTCCGACCAGTCGATGTCGAACCACGCCGCGTACGGCGAGGCCGGCCCCTCGGCGAGCACCGACCACAGCGCCGCGTTGCCCGACTCGGGCACCGGGACCGTCATGTGGTTGGGCACGATGTCCACGACGACGCCCAGCCCGTGCTCGGCGAGCGCGGCGGCCGCCGCGCGCAGGCCCTCGATCCCGCCGAACTCGGCCCGGATCCGCGAGTGGTCGGTGACGTCGTAGCCGTGCCGCGACGGCGGGTCGGCCTGCAGGACCGGCGACAGGTAGACGTGGCTGACCCCGAGGTCGCGCAGGTAGGGGGCGAGCTCGGCCACCCGGTCGAACCCGAAGTCGGGCGTCAGCTGGAGGCGGTAGGTGGACACGGGGGCGGCGGGCCGGGCGCCGCCGCCGGGGCCGGGCCGGGCCGCGGAGCCCGGCCCGGGAGCCGTGCCGGCGGGGGCGGAGACCGCACCGGAGGCGGGGGCGGGCTCAGACACGGCGCAGCACCCGCATCGAGCGGCCGGAGACCGGCACCCCCTCGCCCGCCCGGCAGAGCGGCACCTCCAGCGTGATCGGCATCGCCGTGTCGATCTCCGTGAGCCACATGTCGCCGTAATCCTCCGGGATCGTGAACTTGATGGTCTCGTGGTGGGCGTTGATCAGCAGCAGGAAGGAGTCGTCGGTGATCCGCCGGCCCCGGCGGTCCGGCTCGGTGATGGCCTCGCCGTTCAGGAAGACGGCCAGCGACTTGGCGTATCCGACGTTCCAGTCGGCGTCGGTCATCCGCGTGCCCGCCGGGGTGAGCCAGGCGATGTCGCTCAGCTCGTCGTCCGAGCCGCGCACCGGCCGCCCGTAGAAGAAGCGGCGCCGCCGGAAGACCGGGTGCTCGGCGCGGAGCTTGGCCAGCTTGCAGGTGAACTCCAGCAGCAGCCAGTTCTCCCGGACGTCGGACCAGTCGACCCAGCTGATCTCGTTGTCCTGGCAGTAGGCGTTGTTGTTGCCCCGCTGGGTGCGGCCCAGCTCGTCGCCGTGGGAGAGCATCGGCACGCCCTGCGACAGGAACAGCGTCGTCAGGAAGTTGCGCTTCTGCTGCTCGCGCAGCGACTCGATGGCCAGGCTCGCCGGCCCCTCCGCGCCGCAGTTCCAGGACCGGTTGTCGTCGGTGCCGTCCCGGTTGTCCTCCCCGTTGGCCTCGTTGTGCTTGTGGTCGTAGGAGACCAGGTCGGTGAGGGTGAAGCCGTCGTGGCAGGTGACGAAGTTGATCGAGGCCGCAGGGCGGCGGCTGTCGTCCTGGTAGAGGTCGGACGAGCCGGTCAGCCGCGAGGCGAACTCGGGCAGCGCGGCCGGCTCGCCCCGCCACAGGTCCCGGATCGTGTCGCGGTAGCGGCCGTTCCACTCGGTCCACCGGGCCGGGAAGTTGCCGACCTGGTAGCCGCCCGGCCCCACGTCCCACGGCTCGGCGATGAGCTTCACCTGGGAGAGCACGGGGTCCTGGTGGACCAGGTCGAAGAAGGCGCTGAGCCGGTCCACCTCGTGCAGCTCCCGGGCGAGCGTGGCCGCCAGGTCGAACCGGAAGCCGTCGACGTGCATCTCGGTGACCCAGTAGCGCAGCGAGTCCATGATCAGCTGCAGCACCTGCGGCGAGCGCATCAGCATGCTGTTGCCGGTGCCGGTGGTGTCCATGTAGTAGCGCCGGTCGTCCTCGACGAGCCGGTAGTAGGCCTCGTTGTCGATGCCGCGCATGCTCAGCGTCGGGCCGAGGTGGTTGCCCTCGGCGGTGTGGTTGTAGACCACGTCGAGGATGACCTCGATGCCCGCCTCGTGCAGCGCCTTGACCATGGCCTTGAACTCCAGCACCTGCCCGCCGCGCTGCCCGCTGGAGGAGTAGGCGTTGTGCGGGGCGAAGAAGCCGATGGTGTTGTAGCCCCAGTAGTTCGTCAGCCCCCGGTCGGCGAGCGGGTGGTCGGTGACGAACTGGTGCACCGGCATCAGCTCCACCGCCGTGACGCCCAGGCTCAGCAGGTGGTCGATGATCTCCGGGTGGCCGAGGGCGGCGTAGGTGCCGCGGATGCGCTCCGGGATCTTCGGATGCTTGATCGTCAGGCCCTTGACGTGCGCCTCGTAGATCACCGTGTCGTGGTACGGCGTGGCGGGCGGGCGGTCGTGCCCCCACCCGAAGAACGGGTTGACCACCACCGAGCGCGGCATGAACGGCGCCGAGTCCGCGTCGTTGCGGCTGTCCGGCCGGCCGAAGCGGTAGCCGTACACCGCCTCGTCCCACTTCACGTCCCCCTCGATGGCCTTGGCGTAGGGGTCGATCAGGAGCTTGGCGGGGTTGCAGCGCTGCCCGCGCGCCGGATCGTAGGGACCGTGCACGCGGTAGCCGTACCGCTGCCCGGGACCGATCCGGGGCAGGTAGCCGTGCCAGACGTGGCCCTCGACCTCGGTGAGGCGGACCCTGGTCTCGTTGTCCTCGTCGTCGAACAGGCACAGTTCGACCTTCTCCGCGGCCTCGGAGAAGAGCGCGAAGTTGGTCCCCGCGCCGTCATAGGTGGCCCCCAGCGGATAGGGGTCACCCGGCCAGATTTCGATCATTTCACCGCCCTTCAGCGGTGAGGAGATGCCCAATACTCCCAGGGGCATGCATGTTCCGGCGGTCCCGCTGCGGCCGGTTCCGCGCTCCCGCCCGCCGCGGGGCGCGCCCGCCTCAGCCGGTGATCCGCTCCCGCAGGCGGCGCAGGGCCGGCTCGTGGACCCGGGTGCCGGCGCGGCGCACGAACTCCTCGGCCGCCCGCAGGTGCCCTGCGGCCCGCTCCCGGTCGCCGAGCAGCAGTGCCAGCCGGGCCAGGCACAGGTCGGCGACCGACCAGCCCAGCAGGCGCCCCGCGTGCGGCGCCAGGTGGCGGGCCAGGACCCGGCCGGCGTCCTCGTCCCCCAGCTCCGCGCACAGTTCGCTGACCGCGTCCGGGACGGCTCGGTAGCCGAGGTCCGGCAGCAGGCCGGCGAAGCCGTCACGGGCGAGCGCGGCGAGCCCGGAGCGCGCCTCCCCCTCCCGCCCCAGGTCGGTCAGGGCCAGGCAGCGCAGGACCTGCCAGGGCCGCTGCCCCGCGCGGCGGGCGAGGACCTCCTCGGCCAGCGCCAGCGCCTCGGCCGCCCGCCCGTCCGCGCGCAGGGCGAGGAAGCGCAGCGTCTCACGCCGCAGGTGCGCGTCACCGCGGCCCAGCGCCCCCTCCGGGTGGGCCGCCCCGGCCTCCTCGGCCGCCGCGAGCGCGTCGCCGAACCGCCCGTCCAGGTAGGCGTGGACCGCGCCCTGCCAGGCGGCCAGGCCCGCCATCGAGGGGGATCGCAGCCGCCCGGCGGTCTCCCGCAGCCAGGCGAGGTCCTGCCGCGCGCCGGCGCGCTCCCCCCGGGCGGTCCGCTCGACGTGGCCGCTCTCCCGCCCGATCCACTCCGTCACCAGGTCGCCGGTGCGCACGCCGATCTCCACGATCTCGTCGATGACGGCGCGCCGCAGGTCGTGCTCGCCGCCGGAGCGCAGCAGCAGCTCCCAGGAGATCAGCGCGCGGGCCAGGGCCGCGTCGTCCCCGGTGCCGCGGGCCAGCCGTACGGCCTGCTCGGCCAGCTCCAGGCTGCGGGCGGGCGGCCGCTGCGTGGAGCCGATGAACGCCGAGGCGGCCAGCAGCCGGGCACGCCACGGCGAGGCGTCGGCCAGGTCGGCGGCGAGGGCCCGGTCGATCCGCCCGGCCAGCCGTTCGACCCCGGTCACCTCCTCGTACATGGCCAGGTAGATCTGGTCGGACAGGCCCAGCGCCGCCCGGGCCAGCCGGGTGCCGTCGCCGAGGTCCTCGGCGATCCGCGCGGCCTCCTCCAGGCAGGGCTGCGCGGCGGTGCTCATGCCCGCCGCCGCCCGCGCCTCGGCCAGGTCGAGCAGCAGGTCGCAGCGGAGCGGGTCGTCCGCGCGGGGCAGCCGGTCCACCAGGGCGAGCGCCCGCTCCAGGTGCTCCACCGCGTCCTCGTGGGCGAACTGCGCCGTCGCCTGCGCCGCCGCGCGGCGGGCGTAGCCGATCGCCTTGCCCGCCGTGGGCCCGGTCAGCGCGCTCTCGCCGTAGTGGTGGGCGATCTCGGTCAGGCGGGCCCCGCCCCGCTCCTCCAGCACCTCGGCGATCCGGGCGTGCAGGCGCCTGCGCCGCAGCGGCGGCAGCGCCCCGCGCAGCACGTCGCGGACGATGTCGTGGACGAACCGGCAGGTCAGCCCGTCCCCGGCGGCCAGCAGCCGGGCGCGCACGGCGGCGTCGAGGATGTCGAGCACCTGCTCGGCGGGCAGGTCCGCCACCCGGAGCAGGACGTCGGTCGCCGCGTCCCGGCCGAGTAGGGCCGCGACGGTCAGCACCTCCTCGGTCCCGGGCGGCAGCCCGGCCAGCCTGCCGCGCACCACGTCCGCCAGATCGGCCGGCTCGCCGGGGACCGCCCCGTCCGGGTGCAGCAGCTCGCCGAGGAAGAACGGGTTGCCCGCGGTCAGCCGGGCCAGCTCGGCCGCCCGCCCCACCTCGGACCCGGCCAGGCCGAGGTAGGTGCGGATGTCGTCCTCGGCCAGGCCGCGCAGCTTCAGCCGGTGCACGTGGGGGAGGCGGACCAGGGCGCCGAGGGTGTGCTCCAGCGGGCCGCCGGGCCGTACGTCGGTGTCGCGGTAGGCGGCCACCACGGTCAGGTCCGGGCAGAGCCGCGTCGAGGCGAGGAACTCCAGCAGCCGGAGCGAGGAGGCGTCGGCCCACTGCAGGTCGTCGAGGACGACCAGGACCCGGCCGTGCCCGTCCAGCAGCCGGGCGAACGCCTCGTACAGCCGGAACGGGCCGCGCTCTGCCGCGGGGCCCGCCGTCCCGGTGAGCCCTTCCCTCCCGGCCTGCCCCGCGCCGGGGCCCGACAGCTCCGCGGCGGCCTGCGTCCACGGCCAGAAGGGCGGCGCGCCGCTCCCGTCCCAGCAGCGGCCCCACGCCACCCGGCGGCCGTGCGCCCGCGCGGCCTCCGCGGCGTGCTCGGCCAGGCTCGTCTTGCCGATGCCGGGCTCCCCCGCCAGCAGCACCACCCGGTGGCCGCCCGAGGTCACCGCCCGGTCGAGCACGGCGATCTCGGCTTCCCTGCCGACCAACGGGATCCCGCCGTCCGCCCCGGCCGCCCCGTCCGCCCCCTGCCGGGCCCCGTCCCGGGACGGCCCGTCGGCGGGCCCGGCCCCGGCCGCGTCTCCCCCGGCCGCGTCTCCCCCGGCCGCGTCGGCTCCCACCGGGCCGGCGTCCCCGGCCGGCCCGCCTCCGATCCGGCCGCCCGCTCCCCGGGGGATGAGCGCCGGGTCCTGGGCGAGGATGCGCCGCTCCAGCTCCCGCGCCCGGGGGCCGGGGTCCAGGCCGAGCTCCTCCACCAGCAGCCTGCGGCCCTCGGCGAGTACGGCCAGCGCGTCGGCCTGCCGTCCGGCCTGGTAGAGCGCGTGCGCGCCGAGCACGCGCAGCCTCTCCCTGAGCGGGTGGGCGGCCACCAGCCGGGCCAGGGCCCCGGTGAGCTCCCCGCCCCGGCCGAGCGCGAGGCCCGCCTCCGCGGCGTCCTCCTCCAGCACCAGCCGGAGCTCCGCCAGGTGGACCCTCTCCTCCTCGGCCCACGGGGCACCGTCGAAGTCGGCCAGCGGCTCCCCCCGCCACTCCTCCAGCGCCCGCCGGAACTCCCGGGCCGCGCCCGCCTGCTCCCCCGCCGCGGCCAGCCTCCTGCCCTCGGCCGCGCGGGCACGCACCCGCGCCAGGTCGAGGTCGGCCGCTCCGATGGCGAGCGCGTAGCCCCCGGGCCGGCTGACCAGGACCGCCGGGGGTGTGCGGGGCGGCCGGTCCGGTTCGAAGACGCGCCGGAGCTTCGACACGTATGCCTGGACGGTGTTGACCGCCCCCGGCGGGGGCGCGTCCTCCCAGAGGGCGTCGATCATGCGCGTCGGGGTGACCGGCCGGGGCGCGGCGAGCATGCACAGGGCCAGCACCGCGCGCTGCTGGGCGGGACCGATGTCCAGCCGCTCCCCGCCGTCACCGATCACCCCGACCGGTCCCAGCACCCGAAAGTCCATCCCGGCCACCTCGCTCCCGAACTGCGCCGATGGTAGCCCTTCGCCCCCGATGCGCCATCCCTTCGACCATCCCGCACGGTCCACCCCACCCGCCTCCTCCTGTCCGCCCTTCCCGCACGCGGGCCTCGGCGCCGGAGCCCGCCCCGACCCGCCCCGGCCGTACCGGTTCACCGGACGCCTCGACACGCAGGGCGCGACCCCGGAGTACCGGACGGATCGGGGGCCCACCTGTAGGACGATGGAAGTGTGAGCTTCCAACTGGCCGTCTGGCACGAGCCCGAGCCGATCACCAAGGAACACGCGGAGAGCACCTTCCGGGCGCTCCGCAGCGGACAGACCGGAGCGGTCGCGGCGCATCCCGGCGTGGGGGCGTTCGTCGAGCGCCTGCCGGAGGCCCGGCAGATCTCTCCCGGGTACGCCCTCGTCACCGTGGAGCTGGAGCGCTCCGACGAGGTGGGGGGCGCCGCCTTCGAGGCGGCCCGGGAGTGCGGGCTGGTCTGCTACGACCCGCAGCGCCACCTGGTGCACAACCGCGAGCCCCTGGGCGCCTACCCCGGCATGCAGATGCACACCGGCGACGGCATGCTCCTCGTCGACCCCGACCTCCAGCTCGTCCACGACGCGCTGGCCACGATGTCGCCGCAGAACCCGTTCACCGCCCTGGTCGTCTTCGGTCAGCACTTCATCCAGACCTCCCCGGAGCCCGGTGGCTACGAACTGGAGTACAAGGACAGCGTCCGGGGCGTCATCTACCGCACGCACGTGGAGGACCTGAAGACCGTCCAGGAGGCTTTCGCCGAGTACGCCGTCGACAACCGCGCCTTCATGGAGCGCCACGACTGGAAGCGGATCTGACCCCGCGGGGTCTCCTCTCCCCCGGCCCTCTTCGCCGGATCCCGCGTCCGGTCCCTTCCCCGCGTCTTTTCCTGGTCCCGCCTCCGGCGTGCCTTCGCCGGGTCCCGGGCCCGCGTGGTGCGGCCGGGTCCCGGGCCCGGGTGGCCGGTCGCCGGGGGCGCGGGGACGGGCCGGTGC
>NZ_BAAAUT010000048.1:0-55016 GCF_039534085.1 Planomonospora alba | reverse complement strand
CGGACCCGGCCGGGGCGCCGGCCCTCGGACCGGCGGCGCCGGCGGCCTCGGCGGCGGTGGCGGCCCGCTCCCGCTCGGGCGGGGTCACGGACCTCTCCCGGGCGGGGGGCACGGCCCTGCCCGCGGGCCCGGCCGCCCCCGCCCTGCGGGGCGCCGCGGGCCCGTACGGCCTGCGCCGCTCGGCGGCCGCCTCGGGCCCGGCCGGGGCGGCGTCGGGCGCCGGCCCCGCCGCGGAGGATCCGGGGGCGGAGGAGGACGGGCGGACCAGCCACGACGGTTGCGTGGGCGCGCGTCCCTCGGTCACCTTCCGCAGCATCGCCGAGGCCTCGGCGTAGGTGAGGCGCTGGACGGGCTCCTTGCGGAGCAGCCCCTCCAGCACCGGCAGCAGCGGGCCCGCGTTGCGCGCCGGGTCGGGCGGGTCGGTCATGACCGAGTGCATGGTGGCCAGCGGCATCTTGCGGTCGTGCGGGGACCTGCCCTCCACCGCCGCGTACAGCGTCGCGCCCAGGGACCACAGGTCGGACTCCCGGCGGGCGGGCAGGCCGCGCAGCCGCTCCGGCGCGATGAACGCGGGGGTGCCCGCCACGCCGGTCATGGTGAGGGTGCTCTCCGAGTCCAGCTTGGCGATGCCGAAGTCGGTGAGCACGACCCTGCCGTTATGGGCGAGCAGGACGTTCTCCGGCTTGACGTCGCGGTGCAGCACCCCGGCGTCGTGCGCGCTGTGCAGGGCCTCCAGCAGGGCGAGGCCGATCTCCGCCACCCGCCGGGGCGGGAGCGGCCCGTCCTCGCGGAGCACCTGGCCCAGCGAACGGGACGGCACGAGCTGCATGACGATCCAGGGCTGCTCGTTCTCCTCGATCACGTCGTAGACCATGACGACGTTCGGGTGGCTGAGCCGGGCCGCGGCGCGGGCCTCGCGGATCATGCGCTGGTTGAGCGTCTGGACGTCCTCGCCGAGGGCCGCGGAGTAGCGGACCTCCTTGATGGCGACGGTCCGGTCGAGAAGCTCGTCGTGGGCCTTCCAGACCGTGCCCATCCCGCCCCGCCCGATGGGCTCCAGGAGGTGGTAGCGGCCCGCGACGCGTCGCCCTCCCCGGTTCCCCTCCGACTGCATCACCAGCGTCAAACCTCCCTCACAGTGGAGAAGATCCTCCCATAAACAGGGATCTGCCCCGACCCTCCGCGGAGCTGTACCGCCCTACCTGGCAGGAGTGCCGCCCTCACCGCGAGGGCTGTCCGGTATTCGAGACGCCCGTCCCGCACTGTGGCGAATCGGGCGGTGATGGCATAGGGTTGCCCGTATGGACCGCTGTCACGTGTTTACCAGGCCGGCTCGGGAGGGCCGGTCACCCGACGTGTGAACCAGCGACCATCCTGAGCCGGCGAAGGCAGAGACACCGTCTCTGCCTTTTTTGCTTCCCGCACCCGCCGGTCCGCAGGACGCGCACCGGCCGATCACCTGGAGCCGAGATGTCGTTGACCGTACGGCCGGCCGCGCGGGCGCGGCGCGGGACCGTCCGCCTGGGAACGCTCGAGCTGGGCGGCGGCCCGGCCGTGGTGATCGGCGGCCCCGGCGCGGACGCCCGCCTGGTCGACCTGCGCGCGCCGCACGGGCGGCCGATCACCGCCGAGGCGCTGTCGGCGGTCCGGGGCGCCTGGGCCGGGCCGGTCCTGGTGGAGCCGTCCGGCTCCGACGACCTGCCGCGCATCGCCGCGACGGCCGACGGAGTGCTGGTCGGGGCGGCCTGGACGAGGGACCTGCGGCTGGTGCGGGCGGTCTCCCGGCTCGGCCTGCCGGTGGTCGTCCAGCGCGGCCCGGCCACGTCCGCGGAGGAGTGGCTCGCCGTCGCCGACTACTGCGCGGCCGAGGCGGGCGAGAAGGTGGTGCTCTGCGAGGGCGGCGGGCGCGGCAGGCCCGGCGCGGCGGCGGCCCCGCCGGACCTGGCACTGATGCGCGCGGCCGGGGAGCGGTCCGGTCGCCCCGTCCTGGCCGGGCTGGGCGGCGACCCGTCCCTCGCCGCCGCCGCGGTCGCCGCCGGCGCCGACGGGCTGCTGCTGGCCCCGGACCCGGCGCCGGAGACCACCGCCGCCGCGCAGGAGGCCGTACGGGTCATCGGCGCGCTGACCCGCAGGGAGGAGCCCGACTCGGTGCTCGCCGCCCGCGGCGCCATCGACCGGGTGGACGCGGCCCTGGCGGTCCTGCTGGAGCGCCGCGCCGAGCTGGCGGGGACGGTCCAGCGGCTCAAGCCGGTCGGCGGGTTCGCCGGGCGCGACATGGAGCGCGAGCGCCGCCTGGTCGCGGAGATGGCCCGCCGGGCCCCCTCCCTGGGCGAGGCCCGGCTGGCGCCCATCATGAACGCCGTCATCGAGGCGGGGCTGCACCTGGCGGAGGAGCGCCGCGCCCGCGAGGCCGGGGGGCCGGAGCGGGGCGGCCCGTGCGCCGCGGCGGACGGGCACGGGGAGGAGGAGGGCGGCCGGACCCCGCGCGCCGGGAAACGGGCGTAAGCTTCCCCTCGCCGGGGTGGGACAAGGGGAAGGACGAGGCCGCATGCCCGACTCGTTTGTGCATCTTCACGTTCACACGGAGTACTCCATGCTCGATGGAGCCGCCCGTCTGAAGCAGATGTTCAAGCAGGTCGGCGAGCTCGGCATGCCCGCCATCGCGATCACCGACCACGGCAACATGCACGGCGCCTACGACTTCTACAAGCAGGCCACCGGGGCCGGGGTCAAGCCGATCATCGGCATCGAGGCCTACGTCGCCCCGGCCTCGCGCCACCAGAAGAAGCCGGTGCTGTGGGGCGAGCCGCACCAGAAGAAGGACGACGTCTCGGCGGGCGGCTACTACACCCACATGACCATCTGGGCGCGCAACGAGCGCGGCCTGAAGAACCTCATGAAGCTCAGCTCGCGGGCCTACACCGAGGGCTTCGTGCGCAAGTGGGCCCGGATGGACGCCGAGATCCTCGCCGAGCACGCCGAGGGCCTGATGGCCACGACCGGCTGCCCGTCGGGCGAGGTGCAGACCCGCCTGCGCCTGGGCCAGTACGACGAGGCGCTGGCCGCCGCAGCGAAGTACCAGGAGATCTTCGGCAAGGAGAACTACTTCCTGGAGATCATGGACCACGGCCTCGAGATCGAGCGCCGGGTCCGCGACGGGCTCACCCGCATCAGCCGGGAACTGGGCATCCCGCCGGTGGTCACCAACGACTCGCACTACACCTACGAGTCCGACGCGGCCTCCCACGACGCTCTGCTGTGCATCCAGACCGGCAAGCAGCTGTCGGACCCCGACCGCTTCCGCTTCGACGGCACCGGCTACTACATCAAGACCGCCGACGAGATGCGGGCCCTGGACTCCTCCGACCTGTGGGCCGAGGGCTGCCGCAACACGCTGCTGGTCGCCGAGAAGGTCGACCCGGCCGGCATGTTCACCTACAAGAACCTCATGCCGACCTTCCCGGTCCCCGACGGGATGACGGAGGAGGAGTTCTTCCGCCAGCAGGTCTGGGAGGGCATGCGGCGCCGCTTCCCGGACGGCGTCGACGACGAGCACCGCGCCTGGGTCGAGAAGGAACTGGCCGTCATCATCCAGATGGGCTTCCCGTCCTACTTCCTCGTGGTGGCCGACTTCATCATGTGGGCCAAGCGCAACGGCATCCGGGTGGGGCCGGGCCGAGGCTCGGCGGCGGGCTCCCTGGTGGCCTACGCCCTGGGCATCACCGACCTCGACCCGATCCCGCACGGCCTGATCTTCGAGCGGTTCCTCAACCCCGAGCGCGTCTCCATGCCCGACGTCGACATCGACTTCGACGAGCGCCGGCGCGGCGACGTGATCCGCTACGTGACGGAGAAGTGGGGCTCCGACAAGGTCGCCATGATCGCCACCTTCGGCACCATCAAGGCGAAGGCGGCCATCAAGGACGCGGCCCGCGTCCTGGGCTACCCGTACGCGCTGGGCGACAAGGTCTCCAAGGCGTTCCCGCCCGCGGTGATGGGCAAGGACATCCCGCTCTCGGGGATCTTCGACAAGGACCACCCCCGCTACAACGAGGCCGGCGAGCTGCGCAAGCTGTACGAGGAGGACGTCGACGTCAAGGCGGCGATCGACCTCGGGCGCGGCCTGGAGGGCCTGATCCGGCAGACCGGCGTGCACGCCGCGGGCGTCATCATGTCGTCGGAGGTGCTGACCGACCACATCCCGATCATGCGCCGCGACTCCGACGGCGCGATCATCACGCAGTTCGACTACCCGACCTGCGAGACGCTCGGCCTGCTGAAGATGGACTTCCTGGGCCTGCGCAACCTGACGATCATCGACGACTGCCTGAAGGCCATCGAGGCCAACACCGGCAACAGGATCGAGCTGCTCGACCTGCCGCTGGACGACACCAAGACCTACGAGCTGCTGGCCAAGGGCGACACGCTCGGCGTCTTCCAGCTGGACGGCGGCGGCATGCGCTCGCTGCTGCGCCTGATGAAGCCCGACAACTTCGAGGACATCTCCGCGGCGCTCGCGCTCTACCGGCCCGGCCCGATGGGCGCCAACTCGCACACCAACTACGCGCTGCGCAAGAACGGCCAGCAGGAGATCACCCCGATCCACCCGGAGCTGGAGGAGCCGCTCAGGGAGATCCTCGACACGACCTACGGCCTGATCGTCTACCAGGAGCAGGTCATGGCGATCGCGCAGAAGGTCGCCAACTACTCCCTGGGCGGCGCGGACCTGCTCCGCCGCGCGATGGGCAAGAAGAAGAAGGCCGAGCTCGACAAGCAGTACGAGACCTTCGAAGCCGGCATGAAGGAGAACGGGTTCTCCGCCGCGGCGATCAAGGCGCTCTGGGACATCCTGCTGCCGTTCTCCGACTACGCCTTCAACAAGGCCCACACCGCCGGGTACGGCCTGGTCGCGTACTGGACCGGTTACCTCAAGGCCAACTACCCGGCCGAGTACATGGCCGCGCTGCTCACCTCGGTCAAGGACGACAAGGACAAGTCGGCGCTCTACCTCAACGAGTGCCGCCGCATGGGCATCAAGGTGCTCCCGCCGGACGTCAACGAGTCCGACTTCGACTTCACCGCGCGCGGCAGCGACGTGCGGTTCGGCCTGTCGGCGATCCGCAACGTCGGCGGCAACGTCGTCGACGGCATCCTGGCCGCCCGCAGGGAGAAGGGCCGCTTCACCGACTTCAAGGACTTCCTGCGCAAGGTCCCGGCGATCGTCTGCAACAAGCGGGTCATCGAGTCGCTGATCAAGGCGGGCGCGTTCGACTCCTTCGGCCACGTCCGCAAGGGCCTGGTGATGGTCCACGAGCAGGCGGTGGACGCGGTCATCGACATCAAGAAGAACGAGGCGATCGGGCAGGACTCCCTGTTCGGCGCGGTGGACGGGGCCGAGGACCAGACCTTCGACGTGCAGATCCCGCCGGGGGAGTGGGACAAGACCACCCTGCTGGCGTTCGAGCGGGAGATGCTCGGCCTGTACGTCTCCGACCACCCGCTCTTCGGCGTCGAGCACATCCTCGCCGCCGGGGCCGACTGCTCGGTCGCCGCGCTCCAGGACGAGGGCCGTCCCGACGGCCAGGTCGTGACGGTCGGCGGCATCCTGTCCGGGGTCCAGCGCAAGGTCACCAAGAAGGGCGACACGTGGGTGCTGGCCACGCTGGAGGACCTGGAGGGCGCCATCGAGGTGATGATCTTCCCCTCGGCGTACCAGCTCTGCTCGACGATCCTCGCCGAGGACGCCATCGTCTTCGTCAAGGGACGGCTGGACAAGCGCGAGGACGTCGGCAAGATCATCGCCATGGAGGTGACGGCGCCCGACCTGACCAGCGCCGAGGCGGGCGGGCCGCTGCTGGTGAGCATGGCGCTGAACCGCTGCACCCCGCCGGTGGTCGGCAGGCTCAAGGAGGTCCTGACCACCCACCCCGGCACCACCGAGGTCCGTCTGCACATCCACAACGGGCCGCGGACCACCGTCGTGCGCCTGGACGACCGGCTGCGCGTCTCGCCCTCCCCGGCGCTGATGGGCGACCTGAAGGAGCTGCTGGGCCCCGCCTGCCTGAGCGCGTGACGCCTGCCTGAGCGCGGGACACCGGCCCGGGACCGGCGTCCCGGGCCGGGCCGCGGGCCCGCGGCCCGTCACCCGCGCAACGCCTCCAGCATCCGCTCCAGCGCGGCCTGCGTGTCGGCCAGGTCGCCCGGTCCCGCCGAGCCCGCCAGCCACAGCGCGGCCTCGTTCATCGCACCCGACAGCAGGTGCACCAGGGGCGGGACCGGCTGCGGGGCGATCACCCCCGCCTCGACCAGGGCGGTGAGCGCCTCGGCCAGGTGGCGGGCCGAGGCGGCCTCGTCGAGCGCGCGCCATTCGCTCCAGCCCAGTACGGCGGGCCCGTCGACGAGCATGATCTGCTGGATCTCCGGGTCGGCGCCGGCCGCGAGGAACGCCCGGCATCCGGCGACGAGCCGCGCCCAGGGATCGTCCTGGGCGTCGGCGGCCGCGGCCACCGCCCGGGCCACCTCCTGCTGCACCTGCTCCAGGACGGCGCGGAACAGGTCGCTCTTGCCCTCGAAGTGGTGGTAGAGCGCGCCCTTGGTCACCCCGGCGGCGCGGACGATCTCCGACAGCCCCACCGCGCCGTACCCCCGGGCCGCGAACAGGCGCCTGCCCTCGCGCAGCAGCGCCTGCCTGGTCCGCTCCCGCTGCAGCGCCCTGCCGCCGTGCGTCATCTGCCGTGCTCCCGCCCGTTGACATACCGATGGTACGCCAATACGTTACCCTCACATACCGACGGTATGTGAAGGAGGGGCGCATGGATCTGACCGGCTTCTATCCGGTGATATGCAGCTCGCGGCTGGCGGAGTCCCGTGACTTCTACACCCGCCTGCTGGGGTTCGAGCCGACGTTCGAGGCCGACTGGTACGTGAGCCTGCGGCGTCGGCGGACGCCGCAGTACGAGCTGGCGCTGCTCGACCACGGCCACCCGACGCTGCCGCAGGCCTACCGGTTCCCGGTGCGGGGGCTGCTGCTGAACTTCGAGGTGGAGGACGTGGACGCGGAGTGGGAGCGGCTCGTCGTCCGCGAAGGGCTCCGGCCCGAGCTGGAACTGCGCAGTGAGGACTTCGGCCAGCGGCACTTCATCGTGGCCGACCCCGACGGCGTCCTGATCGACGTCATCACCCCCATCGCCCCCTCCGCGTCCTACGCCGGGCAGTACGTCGGCGGATGATCGGGGACCCGGCCGCCCGCGCGCTGGAGCCGCGGGAGCGGGCCGGGGCGCCGTCAGGCCGGGGCGGGCACGCCCAGGTGCCGGGAGAGCCACCCGGTGACGGTCCGGACGAACGACACCCGGTTGGCGGGCCGCCGGATCTCGTGCCCCTCGTCCTCGAAGAGCAGCAGGTCGCAGGGGACGCCCCGGGCCCGGGCCGCCCGGACCGCCTGCTCGGCCTCGTACAGCGGGACGTTGGTGTCCTGGGTCCCGTGCACCACCAGCAGCGGCGCGGTCAGCCGGTCGAAGGAGTGCAGCGGGGACAGGGCGCGCAGCAGGTCGCGGTCGGCGACGGGATGGCCGTACTCGCTGACGGCCGCCGCGGCGATCCACGGCTCGGTCCGCTCGTAGAAGGTCGCGAAGTCGGCCATGCCGCAGACGTCGACCCCCGCCCGGAAGAGGGCGGGGTGGGCCACGAGGGAGGCCAGTGTCAGGTAGCCGCCGTAGGAGTGCCCCATGCAGGCGATCCGGCCGGGGTCGGCGGCGCCGAGCCGTACCAGCTCGGCCGCGCAGTCGGCGACGTCGTCGATCGCGTGGAAGCGGAGCGCGAGGTCGTCGGCCTCGCGGAAGGCGCGCCCGGACCCCGACGAGCCGCGGACGTTCGGCGCGAACACCCCGATCCCGGCGGCCAGCAGGTTCTGGAAGAGCGGGTTGAAGGCGGGCCGCTCCTCGCTCTCGGGACCGCCGTGCAGGTAGACGGTGAAAGGTGACGGGCCCGACGCGCCGGGGACCCGGTACAGCCAGCCGGACAGCCCCAGCCCGTCGCGGGCGGTCAGGCGCACCGGCTCGGCCCCGGCCGCCCCGGCCAGCGGGCCTGCTCCCGCGACCCGCCGGTAGCGGCCGGTCTCCAGGTCGCACAGGAGCACGTGGGAGGGCTGGCCGGGCCCCTCGGCGGCCAGGACGGCCGTCTCGTCGTCCAGGGAGACCCTGATGGAGGTGACCACCTCGGCGGGCGGCGGCGGGAGCGGCCGGAGCGCTCCGGTGTCCGTCTCGAGCACCTCCAGCTCCGACAGGCCGCCGGCGTTCCACACCAGCACGATCCGGCGGCCGTCGGCGCTCAGCGCGAACCGGTCCAGCTCGGCGTCGGGGCGCTCGGCCAGCACGACGGGCTCGCCGGCCCCGGCGCCCCCGCCCGCCGCGGGGCCGACGGCCACCGCGACCAGCGCGGCCCGGTCGCGGCCGGCGTCGGACAGCAGGTAGGCGATCCGCCCGTCGGCGGAGAGGATGCCGTAGTCGGTGCTGCCGGGAAGTCCCGCCAGCAGCGGCGTCCGCCCGCCGTCCGGCGCGTCGCCCGCGGGGCCCCCGGAAGGGCCGGAGGGGAGGGTCCGCAGGCCCGAGGCCAGGTCCGCCACGTGCATCCGCCGCCGGCCGCGCGGGCCGCGCCGGAGCAGCAGCCGGGCGTGGTCGCGGCTGATCGCCTCCGGATGGAGCAGCGTCCCGGCCGCGACGACCTCCCGCTCGCCGGAGGCGGCGTCGATCAGCACCGCCTCGGTCCGGCCCGCCGCGTCGGTCTCGGCGACGAGGAGGTCCTCGCCCCGGCCGGTCCAGCGCACGAACGACGCCGACCCGCCCTCCGGCGCGGCCAGCGGGCGCAGGTCGCCCCCGCCGGGGCGCACCGTCCACACCTGCGTGTGCTCCCCGCCGCCCGGTACGACGAGGACGGCCAGCCGGGCGCCGGTCGGGGCCCAGCTCACGTCGGCGACCGGCTCCGGGCCGGTGCCGACGGGCAGGGCCGCCGCCTCCCCGCGCAGGGACCGGATCCAGACGCGCGGTGATCCGCCCTCGTCGCTGACGTAGGCGACGGCGCTCACGTCCGGCGCCAGGGCGGGCGCCCGGCAGTGCCAGGCGTCCAGGCTCGCCTCCGCCGGCAGGTGGGGCCGGGCGCCGAGGACGACGCCGGGGGGCGCGCCGCGGATCGCCGTCACCGGATCCCCCTGGCCTGCAGCCACAGTTCCAGGAGCCCGATCTGCCACAGCACGTTCACCCCGAGGGGGGTGCGGTGCTCGCCGGGCGCGGCGAGCAGCCCGTCCACGTACTCCCGGCGGAACAGGCCGCGGGCGCGTGCGGTCGGCCCGGTCAGCGCGTCGCGCACCAGCTCCAGCAGGGGCCCGTCGATGTGCCGGACGGCCGGCACCGGGAAGTAGCCCTTGGGCCGGTCGACGACCTCGGCGGGCAGCAGCGTGCGCGCGGCGTCCTTGAGCACGCCCTTGCCCCCGGAGGCGAGCTTGAGCTCGGGAGGGCAGGCCGCGGCCAGCTCGACCAGCTCGTGGTCGAGGAACGGCGTGCGGGCCTCCAGCCCGAAGGCCATCGTCATGTTGTCCACGCGCTTGGCCGGATCGTCGGGGAGCATCACCGTGGTCTCCAGACGCAGCACCGCGTCCAGCGCGGTCTCGGCGCCGGGCGCGGCGAGGCACCGCTCGACGAACGCGGTGCTGACGTCCTCGTCCACCAGGCGGCCGGGGGCCAGGATCCCGGCCAGCTCCGCGTGCGGGCGGTCGAAGAACTCCCGGGCGTAGACGGCGGCCGCCTGCCCGCGCGCCACGCCGGCCAGCGGCGGGAACCAGCTGTAGCCGGCGAAGACCTCGTCGGCGCCCTGGCCGGACTGCACGACCGAGACGTGTTTGGATACCTCCTCCGACAGCAGGTGGAAGGCGACGCAGTCGTGGCTGGCCATCGGCTCGCTCATCGCCGCCACCGTGCGCTCCAGCGCGGGCGGCAGCCGGGTGTCGTCGATGAGGATGCGGTGGTGGTCGGTGCCGAACTCCCGGGCCACCAGGTCGGAGTAGAAGAACTCGTCCCCGGGCTCGCCGCCGGCGCCGTGGAAGCCGATGCTGAAGGTCGTCAGGTCCGTCTGGCCCTCCTCGGCCAGCAGGGCGACGATCAGGCTGGAGTCCAGGCCGCCGGAGAGCAGCACGCCCACCGGCACGTCCGCGACCATGCGCCGGCGCACGGCCGCGCGCAGGCGCTCCAGCACGGCCTCGCGCCACTCGCCGGCCGGCCAGGCGGCGGCCCCGGGCAGGGCCGAGCGGGTGTACGGCGGATCCCAGTAGCGGTGGTCGGTGACGGTGCCGTCGGGCTCGACGGTGCGCACGGTGGCCGCGGGGAGCTTGCGCACGCCGGTCAGGATCGTGCGCTCACCGGGGACCAGCGAGTGGAAGGTCATGTAGTGGTGCAGGGCCACCGGGTCGATGCCGGTGTCGACGCCGCCGCCGGCCAGCAGCGCGGGCAGGGTGGAGGCGAAGCGGAGCCGCGCGGAGTCCTGGGCGAGGTACATCGGCTTGATGCCGAGCCGGTCGCGGCCGAGGACCAGCCGGCCGGTGTCGCGCTCGGCGACGGCGAAGGCGAACATGCCCTTGAAGTGCTCGACGCAGCCGGGCCCCCAGCGGTGGTAGGCCTTGACCAGCACCTCGGTGTCGGAGGCGGAGAAGAAGCGGTAGCCGGCGGCGCGCAGTTCCTCGCGCAGCTCACGGTAGTTGTACAGGCAGCCGTTGAAGACCGCGACCAGGCCGAGCTCGCCGTCGGCCATCGGCTGGGCGGCCTTGCCGGACAGATCGATGATCTTCAGGCGCCGGTGGCCGAAGGCCACCGGGCCCTGCGACCACAGGCCCGACCCGTCGGGGCCGCGCTCGCGCATCGCGCACGTCATCCGGTCCACGGCGCCGACGTCGGCGCCGTGGCCGTCGAACCTGATCTCACCGCTCAGTCCGCACACTCTCTGTCACTCCTGGAAATCGCGTGTTCTCAGATCTGCCGATGGGTCCGGTGCCCCGTATCCGCGGCCCGCGCGGGGGCGGCGTCACCCCCGTCGGCGGACCGCCGCCCGGCGCCGGGGCCCGCGGGGCGCCGCCGTCACGCGGGCCTCAGCACGCGGAGCGGGTCTCGGCCAGCACGAGATCGACGACGTCGGCCAGCCGGCCCTCGCGGGCGAACGCCGCGCGCTGGCGGGCCGCGGAACCGCCCCGTGCCAGCGCCTCCCCGGCCAGGGACGTGACGAGATCCCAGTCGCCGGCCTCCTCCAGCTGCGGGCGCAGGCCGTCCACCATCCGCCGGATCACCTCGGCGGCCGGCAGCGGCACGCCCTCGACCGGGTCGACGAGCTCGCCCTCCAGCCCGGAGCGCGCCGCCTGCCACGTCGCGGCCCGCACCATCTCCAGCCGGACCGGGCGGCCGGACCCGTCGCGGGCCGCCTGCAGCTCCCGGGCCACCAGCGCCCGGAACAGGCCGGCGATCAGCAGGATGTCGCCGATCAGGGGACAGGAGTCGCAGATCCGCAGCTCGACGGTGGGCACGTGCGCCGACGGGCGGATGTCGAAGTAGATCATGCCGGGGTCGGTGATGACACCGGAGCGTACGAGATCGCCGACCACCCGGTCGTACTCGGCGGCCGATGCGAAGGCGGCCATGGGCCCGGCGGTGGGCCAGCGCTGCCAGATGAGCGGCCGGTAGCCGGCGTAGCCGGTGTCGGCGCCCAGCCAGTACGGCGAGCTGGCGCTCAGCGCCAGGAGCGGAGGGGCCCAGGGCGCCAGGCGGTGGGCCACGGTGACGGCCAGGTCGCGGTTGTCGACCTCGGCGTGCACCTGGGTTCCGCAGATCAGCTGCTCGCGGGTGAGGAGCTGGTAGTCGTCGAGCATCTGCTCGTAGCGCGGGTCCGGGGAGATCTTCAGCGCCTCCACGTCCACCAGCGGCACGCTCCCGGCGGCCGCGATCCCCAGCCCCAGCCCGTCCGCCGCGGTGGTCACCCTGCGGCGCAGCGCGGCCAGGTCGCGTCCCAGGTCCTCCAGGGCGGTCAGGGGCCTGCTGTTGGCCTCCACCACCGACCGCTGCAGCTCGTGGGTGAAGCTGTCCTCCGGCAGCTGCTGCAGCAGCAGACCGCCGCGCGGAACCAGCCGCCGGGTCTCGGCGTCCACGACGTGGAACTCCTCCTCGACGCCGACTGTGATCGGCCTCGCGCCATCCGCCACTGTGACCACCTCATGAAGTGCGCCTGCCTAACGGGACTCACCGCTCTTTGCCCGGAAAACGGGCCTCTGCACTTCACGGACGGTCACAGTGGCGCCCGCGGGCCGCTCAGCGGTCGGGGTCGCGCCCGGGCCGGTCGCGCTTCCAGCCCCGGCCGGGCCGCCAGCTCCGCCCGGGCCGCCACCCGCGTCCCGGGCGCTGCCATCTGCGGTCGCGCTTCCACTGCCGGCCGGGGCGCTGCCATCTGCGGTCGTGCTGCCAGGAGCGGTCGGGGAGCCGCCAGGTGCGGCCGCGGGCCCGGCCGCGCCCCTCGCCGCCCGCCCCGGGGCGCCCGGCCTTGGCCGCCTTGGCCGGGCGGGGGGTCGAGCCGCCGCCGAAGCGCTTGACGTCCGGGGGGTGGAAGGAGGCGGCCCGCACGCCGCGCAGCGCGGCGGACATGGAGGCGGTCCAGATCGGGCCGGGCAGCGAGGCCCCCTGGACGCTGCCGTAGTACCGGCCGCCGATCTCCACGTTCCGGAGCGGGTGCCGGTAGGAGCCGCGGATGTCGCCCACGCTGACCGCCGCGGCCAGCTGGGGGGTGTACCCGGCGAACCAGGCGGAGGTGTAGCCGTTGTTGGTGCCGGTCTTGCCCGCGGCCGGGCGGCCGATGCCCTGGCCCCGCATGGTCCCCCTGCTGAACACCCCGCTCAGCACGCGGTTCACCGCGTCGGCCACGCCCCGGTCGATCGCCTGGTGGCAGCTGGGCGCGATCGGCACGCGCCGGCCGTTCCGGTCGGTGACCGCGGTGATCGCCATCGGGCGGCAGTAGCGGCCCCGCGCGGCGAAGGCGGCGTACGCCGCGGCGACCGTCAGCGGGTCCATCTCGTTGATCCCGAGGGTGAAGGTCGGGACCTCCTTCAGCGGGGTGCCGTCCGCCCGGGCGATGCCGAGCGCCTTGGCGGTGCGCACCACCCGGCAGAGGCCGACCCGCTGCTCCAGCATCATGAAGAAGATGTTCACCGACTTCCAGGTGCCGGTGGAGATGCTGTAGGCGCCGCCCCGGCGGCCGCCGTCGGCGTTGAAGATCCTGGCGCGGGGGTCGTTGACCGCGCGGCCCCGGCAGTCGGTGAACCCCCGGGCGGGCACGAACAGGCCGGGGGTGGCGAAGCCCTTGCCGAACCGCCAGCCCTGGCGCAGCGCGGTGGCCAGGGTGAACACCTTGAACGTCGAGCCGGCCTGGAAGCCCATCCCGCCGCCGTGGGCGGCGTCGGCGGGCAGGTTGAAGGTGGTGCGCGGACCGTGCCTGCGGTTGCCGGGGTTGCGCCCGTACCGCTTGCTCGCCGCCAGCGCCCGGATCCACCCGGTTCCGGGCTCGACCATGGCCTCGGCCGCGACCTCGGTGTCGTGCGGGGAGACCCGCGCCCGGATGGCCCGGTCCGCGGCGCGCTGGGCGGCGGGGTCCAGGGTGGTGCGGATCACCAGGCCGCCCCGGGCCAGGTGACGCTCGCGCTCGGCGCGGGTGTGCCCGAAGACCGGGTTGGTCAGCAGCTCCCGGTGGACGTAGACGCAGAAGTAGGGGTAGGCGCTCTCGCTGCAGCCGCCCGGCGCGGGCCTGAGGCGGAGGTTCAGCGGGCTGCGCCGCGCGGCCTCGGCCTGGTCACGGGTGACGGACCCGACGTCGGCCATCCGGTCGAGCACGAGGTTCCTGCGCTGCTTGAGCCGCTGCTGCTGCTTCCTGCCCAGCGTCGGGTCCGTCCCGTACGGCGTGCGCACCGCCCCGGCCAGCGTCGCCGCCTGCGCCAGGGAGAGCCGGGAGGCCGGGACCGAGAAGAAGCGCTGGGCCGCGGCCTCCACCCCGAACGCGCCGGCGCCGAAGTAGGCGATGTTGAGGTAGCGCTCCAGGATCTGCGGCTTGGTGTACTTCTTCTCCATCGCCAGCGCGTACCGCAGTTCGGTGATCTTGCGCCGCAGGTTCGGCGCCTGGGCCCGGGCGCGCTCGGCGTCGGTCTCGGCGCCGGCGACCAGGATGTTCTTCACCAGCTGCTGGGTGAGGGAGGAGCCGCCCTGCCGCACTCCGCCCGCCTGGGTGTTGGTGATCAGCGCGCGGAGCGTGCCCTTGACGTCCAGGCCGCCGTGCTGGAAGAACCGGGCGTCCTCGACCGCCACGATCGCGTCGCGCATGACGGGCGCGACCCGGTCGAGGCCCACGATCAGCCGGTTCTCCGAGTAGAACTGGGCGAACGGGCGGCCGCGGGCGTCCAGGAGCACGGTGCGCTCCGGGAGCGGGTCCTCGCGCGGGCTGGGGGGCAGGTCGAGGAAGGTGCCCCTGACCTGCCGCACCGCGAGGTCGGTGGCGCCGACCAGCGGCAGCGCGGCCACCGTCGCCAGCAGGCCTCCGAGCATCCCGCAGACGAGCAGGACGCACAGGCAGACGACGGGACCGCGCCTGCCGCGGTCCCCCCGGTCACGTCCCTTGTCGCGTCTGTCGCGTCGTGATGTCACACAGGGTAACGTGCGGCCGGGCGATCACCGGTAAACGCCCGATTGTGAATCCTTACTCGCCCTGCACCTTCTCTCGACGGATGTCCAGCCCGAGCGAGGCGAACTGCTCGAACGGCCGGTGGTAGCCGCGCTCGATGTGGTGCACGCCGCGCAGCGTCGAGGTGCCCTCCGCCGCCGCGGCGGCCAGGACGGCGGAGAAGCCGGCCCGGATGTCGGGCAGCGTCACGTCGGCGCCGCGGAGCTTGGAGACCCCGCGCACCACCGCCGAGTGCTTGGCGTTGGTGTCGTGGTAGCGGCAGGCGGGGCCGCCCAGGCACACGTCGAAGACCTCGATCTCGCAGCCCATCTTCTGCAGCGCGGGCACGTAGACCAGCCGGTTCTCGAAGACCGTCTCGTGCAGCACCGACATGCCCTGGGCCTGCGTGAACAGCACCATCAGCGGCGTCTGCCAGTCGGTCATGAACCCCGGGTGGGTGTCGGTCTGCACCGCGGCGGCGCGCAGCCCGCCGGGGGCCGAGGCCGACAGGTAGTCGTCGGTGATGTCCAGCTGCGCGCCCATCCTGGCCAGCGTGGTGATCGCGGTGACCAGGCGGTCCTGCGGGCAGCCGTGCACCCGGACCTGGCCGCCGGTGATCAGGCCGGCCGCGAGGTAGGAGAACGCCTCGATCCGGTCGCCGTTCAGCCAGGTGGAGGCGCCGTGCAGCCTGTCCACGCCCTCGATCACGATGCGCCGGTCCGGGCTGAGCTCGATGAGCGCGCCCATGCGCTGCAGGAACAGGGCGAGCTCGACGACCTCGGGCTCGGTGGCCGCGCCCTTGAGCACGGTCTTGCCCTCGGCCAGCACGGCCGACATCAGGATGGTCTCGGTGGCGCCGACGCTCGGGTACGGGAGCTCTATCCGGGTGCCGCGCAGCCGCTTGGCCTTGGCGTGGATGCCGGTGTCGCTCACCTCGACCTCGGCGCCCATCGCGCGCAGCGCCTCGACGTGGAAGTCGACCGGCCGCCGCCCGATCGGGTCGCCGCCGACCAGCGGCACGAAGGCCTCGCCCGCCAGGTGCAGCAGCGGGCCGAGCATCAGGATGGGGATGCGGTTGAGGCCGGTGAACGCCTCGGGCACGCGCGGGTTGATCTCGGGGCCGCGCTCGACGAGGATCTCGCGGGGGGTGATCTCCACGTTGATGCCGAGCGCCCGCAGCATCTCCGCGGTGATCCCGACCTCGCCGACGTCCGGGGCGTTCTGGATCATGCTCTCGCCGTCGCCCAGCATGGCGGCCACCATGTGCTTGGAGACGCCGTTCTTGGAGCCGCGCACCTCGACGTCACCGCGGAGCGGGCCGGAGGGTTCGATCAGCCATACCTCTTCGTTCACCTGGACAGCGTAACGGGATCCGAACCACCGCATTGGTATAGACAACCGGATGACTCGGTAACATCGGGCAGAGCGCCATAAGTGGGTGGAGCGCCGGGGTGGGGAGGCCGCTATTGCGCCACGTGCGTGACTTCGCCGTCACCGTGCTCGCCCTGGCGGCGCTCGGAGTCGCCGCCGGCACCCTCTGGTCGTACCTCGCGCCGCGCCCGCCGTACGTGGTGACCGAGCGCGGACCGGTGCTCGCCGACGCCTCCACCCAGGCGCTGATCGCCGCCGACGGCTGGTTCGCCGTCGTCACCGGGGCCCTGGGGCTGGCCTGCGGCGCCGCCGGCTACCTGCTGTCCCGCCGGGGCCGCCCGCTGGCCGTCGTGCTCGGCCTGGCCGCGGGCGGGCTGCTCGCCGGGTACCTCACCACGGTGGTCGGCGGGGCGCTGAACCTGGGCGCGGTGAGCGTGGCCGCCGCGGGCCGGGACGTCCCGGCGGTCGCCGGGCCGCTGAAGCTGACCGCGCAGGGCGTGCTCGTGGCCTGGCCGATGCTCGCCGCCGGCGCCTTCGCCGTGCTGGAGGGCGTCGCGGCCTACCGGGACTCGCCGCTGCGCCGCCCGTTCGGCGGGCACGACCCCTACGGGCCGATCTCCTCCTACGACATCAGCGGCGGGGACCGGTAGGGCCCGCGGGCGGCCTCAGCGGAACTCCGGCCTGCGCAGCCCGTGCCCCGTGGCCTGCTCGAAGGCGTGGGCCAGCCGGAGCACCCGCAGGTCGGCGAAGGGCCGCCCGACGATCTGCACGCCCACCGGGAGCCCGTCCGGGGTGAACCCGCACGGCACCGACGCGGCCGGGGCGTGCAGCACGCTGATCCAGTAGGCCGAGCGCATCCACGCCAGGTAGTCGGGGAGCGGCTCGCCGCCGATCTCCGTGACGTACGGCGCGTCCACCGGGAACGGCGGCACCTGGCTCACCGGCGCCAGCAGGAAGTCGTAGACCTCGAAGAAGGCGTTCATCCGCCGGTACAGGCCGCTGCGCAGCCGTTCGGCGCGGGCCAGGTCGGCCCCGGTCACCTCGCGGCCCCGCTCGACGTTCCACCGCGTGTTCGCGCCCAGCGCCTGCGGCGGCAGGTCGCCGTAGGAGAGCAGGTAGTACCAGGCCCGCCAGGTGCGGAAGGCGTCCTCGGCGTCGGACAGGTCGAGGTCGACCCGCTCGACGCGCGCGCCCAGCCCCTCCAGCACGGCCGGGGCGGCCGCGGTGGCCGCGGCCGTGGCGGCGTCCACCGGCAGGCCGCCCAGGTCGGGGCTCCAGGCGATGCGCAGCCCGCCCAGGTCCAGCAGGTCCAGCGGCTCGGTGAAGACCGCGCCGCTCTCGGCGATCGCGAACGGGGAGGCGGGGTCGAACCCGGCGATCACGCTCATCAGCAGCGTCAGGTCGGCGACCGTCCTGGCCATCGGCCCCGGCACGCCGAGGGTGAACCAGGCGGCCGTCCCGGACGGCGCCGGGACCCGCCCCGGGGTCGGCCGCAGGCCCACCACGTTGCAGAACGAGGCCGGGTTGCGCAGCGAGCCGCCCACGTCGGTGCCGTCGGCCAGCGGGACCATCCCCGAGGCCAGCGCCGCGGCGGACCCGCCGCTGCTCCCGCCGGCCGACCGCGACAGGTCGTAGGGGTTGCGGGTGGCGCCGAAGAGCGCGTTCACCGTGTGCGAGCCGGTGCCGAACTCGGGGGTGTTGGTCTTGCCGAGCGTGATCGCCCCCGCCGCGCGCATCCGGCGCACGATCAGCGCGTCGTGCTCCGGCACGTGGTCGGCGAAGAGCGGCGAGCCGTACGTGGTGCGCACGCCCGCGGTCTCGGTCAGGTCCTTGTGCGCCACCGGCAGCCCGTGCAGCGGCCCGCGCCAGACGCCGCGCGCCAGGTCCCGGTCGGCCCGCCCGGCCTCGTCGAGGGCGCGCTCGGCCGTCAGCGTGACGATCGCGTTGACCGCCGGGTTGACCTCCTCGATCCGCCGCAGGTGGGTCTCGAGCAGCTCCACCGCGCCGACCTGCCGGTCGCGCAGCAGCCGGAGCATCTCGACGGCGGTCAGGTAGTGCATGCGTCCCCCAGGGAGTCGTCGCGCGCCCGGCCGGCGGGGCGGGCGGCGCGCGGGCCACGGTCTCCGGCGCAGTCTGGCCTGCGGCCGCCGCGGCGCGCGTCGGCAACCTTCGACAGAACTACCCGCTCCCGCCGCCCGCTCCCCGGGGCGGGGCCGCGGCGGGGCGGTGGGACCGCGGGGGAGCGCGGCGGACGCGGGGGCTACCCGGTCTTGGCGATGGGCGCCGTGACCGCCCCCGTCAGCCGGACCAGCTCGGCCGGGGCGGTCTCGATCTGCAGCCCGCGCCGGCCGGCGGAGAAGTAGACCGTCTCGAAGGACAGGGCGGAGGAGTCCACCACGGTCGGCAGCCGCTTGCGCTGCCCCAGGGGACTGATGCCGCCCACCACGTAGCCGGTGACCCGCTCGACCTTGGCCGCCTCGGCCATCGCGGCGCGCTTGGCGCCCAGCGCCGCGGCCAGCGCCTTGAGGTCCAGCCTGCCCGCCACCGGCACCACCGCGACCGCCAGGGCGCCCTCGACCTCGGCCACCAGCGTCTTGAAGATCCGCTCGTACGGCACGCCGAGCGCGTCGGCCGCCTCCTCGCCGTAGGCCTGCGCGTTCGGGTCGTGCTCGTAGGGGTGGAGCGTGAAGTCCACCTTCGCCCGGCTCAGCGCCACCGTCGCGGGGGTGCCCTGGCCCCCGGCGCTCTTCGACTTGCCCATGGTCGGCAGCGTAGCGGCCGGGCGCGGACCCGCGACGCGGCCCCCAGATGTGAATCTACAGCGTAAAGGCGGTCCGCATGGCGGCCCGCGGGGGTCCGCATCGTGGAATGCGGAGAGAGGGCGGTCCGCGGGCTCCGTAGACTGTACGGGTGATTTCCCGTACCGACCTGCGCGGAGCCCTCCCCGGGAACCTGCGCGACGTGCTGCCCCGTGCCGAGCTCGACGTCGAAGCCGCCCTGGAGAAGGTCCGGGCGATCTGCGAGGACGTGCATCATCGCGGGGCCGCCGCCGTACGGGAGCTGACCGCCCGCTTCGACGGCGTGGAGCTGGCCTCCACCCGGGTGCCCGCCGAGGCGATCGCCCGCGCGCTGGAGGAGCTCGACCCGCGGGTCCGCGCGGCCCTGGAGGAGTCGATCCGCCGCGCCCGCCTGGTCCACCGCGACCAGCGCCGCACCGACGTCACCACCCGCGTCGTGCCCGGCGGCACCGTCACCGAGCGCTGGGTGCCCGTCGAGCGCGTCGGCCTCTACGTCCCCGGCGGCCAGGCGGTCTACCCGTCCAGCGTCGTGATGAACGTCGTGCCCGCCCAGGAGGCCGGGGTCGCCTCGCTGGCGGTCACCTCGCCCGCGCAGCGGGAGTTCGGCGGGCTGCCGCACCCGGCCATCCTGGCCGCCTGCGCCCTCCTCGGCGTCGACGAGGTCTACGCCGTCGGCGGCGCGCAGGCCGTGGCGATGTTCGCCTACGGCACCGAGGAGTGCGCCCCGGTGACCATGGTCACCGGTCCCGGCAACATCTGGGTCACCGCGGCCAAGCGCCTGCTCAAGGGGCGCATCGGCATCGACTCCGAGGCCGGTCCCACCGAGATCGCCATCCTCGCCGACGCCACCGCCGACCCGGTGCACGTCGCCGCCGACCTGATCAGCCAGGCCGAGCACGACCAGATCGCCGCCGCCGTCCTGGTCACCGACTCCGTCGAGCTGGCCGACGCGGTGGAGAAGGAGCTGCCCGGTCAGGTCGCCGCGACCAAGCACGCCGAGCGCATCACCGCGGCCCTGTCCGGCCGCCAGTCCGGCATCCTCCTCGTCGACGACATGGAGGCCGGGCTGCGCGTCGTGGACGCCTACGCCGCCGAGCACCTGGAGATCCACACCGCCGACGCCGCCGCGCTCGCCGCCCGGGTCCGCAACGCCGGGGCGGTCTTCGTCGGCCCCTACGCGCCGGTCTCGCTCGGCGACTACCTCGCCGGCTCCAACCACGTGCTGCCCACCGGCGGCTGCGCCTGCCACTCCTCGGGGCTGTCGGTGCAGACCTTCCTGCGCGGCATCCACGTCGTGGAGTACGACCGCCAGGCGCTGGCCGGGGCCGCCGCCCACGTCTCCGTCCTCGCCGACGCCGAGGACCTGCCCGCGCACGGCGCCGCCGTGCGCGCCCGCTTCGCCCCCGGCGAGCTGGCCGACCTCGCCGACTGGGAGCGGCCCGCATGACGGACACCGCGCCCGCCGGGCGCCAGGACGGACCGCGCACGGCGGACGGCGCACCCGCCCCGAGACCGGAGGGACGGCCCCGCGTGACCCTGGACGACCTGCCCATCCGCGACGACCTGCGGGGCCGCACGCCGTACGGCGCGCCGCAGATCGACGTGCCGGTGCGGCTGAACACCAACGAGAACCCGCACGGCCCCTCCGCGGCGCTGGTCGCCGACCTCGCCGAGGCGGTACGGCGCGGCGCGGGCGAGCTCAACCGCTACCCCGACCGCGACGCGACCGCGCTGCGCGAGGACCTGGCCGCCTACCTCGGCCACGGCCTGACGGCCGAGCGGGTCTGGGCCGCCAACGGCTCCAACGAGGTGCTCCAGCAGATCCTGCAGGCCTTCGGCGGGCCCGGCCGCACCGCGCTCGGCTTCGAGCCGTCCTACTCGATGCACCCGATCATCGCCACCGGCGCCTCGACCGAGTGGATCGCGGGCGCGCGCGAGGAGGACTTCGGGATCGACCCGGACAAGGCCGTCGCCGCGATCGAGGAGCACCGGCCCGACCTGGTCTTCCTCACCTCGCCCAACAACCCCACCGGCACCGCCCTCGACCCGGCGGTGATCGCCCGCATCGTCGCGGCGGCGCCCGGCATGGTCGTGGTGGACGAGGCCTACTTCGAGTTCGCCCGCACCGGAACCCCGTCGGCGCTGACCCTGCTCCCGGACCACCCGCGGCTGATCGTCACCCGGACCATGTCCAAGGCGTTCGCCATGGCCGGCACCCGGCTCGGCTACCTCGCCGCCCACCCGGCGGTGATCGAGGCGCTGCTGCTGGTGCGCCTGCCGTACCACCTGTCCACGCTCACCCAGGCGGCCGCGCGCGTCGCGCTCGCGCACCGGGCGGAGCTGCTCGGCACCGTCGACGAGCTGCGCGCCGAGCGGGACGCCACGGTGGAGTGGCTGCGCGCCAAGGGGCTGACCGTCGCCGACTCGGACGCCAACTTCGTGCTGTTCGGCGTCTTCGGCGACCGGCGCGCGGTCTGGGAGGGCCTGCTGGAGCGGGGGGTGCTGATCCGGGAGGTCGGCCCGCCCGGGTGGCTGAGGGTGTCCATCGGAACGGCCGAGGAGATGGCGGCGTTCCGCGCCGCGCTGGAAGGGATCCTGTGATGAGTCTTGAAGGCCGCCCCGCGCGGATCGGTCGCGTCGAGCGCGCCACCAAGGAGACCTCGGTGCTGGTCGAGGTCAACCTCGACGGCACCGGGACCGTCGACGTCGCCACCGGCGTCGGCTTCTACGACCACATGCTGAACCAGCTCGGCAAGCACGGCCTGTTCGACCTGACCGTGAAGACCGAGGGCGACCTGCACATCGACTCCCACCACACGATCGAGGACACCGCGCTCGCGCTGGGCGCGGCGTTCCGCGAGGCGCTGGGCGACAAGTCGGGCATCCGGCGGTTCGGCAGCGCGTCCTGCCCGCTGGACGAGTCCCTGGCCCAGGTGACCGTCGACCTGTCCGGCCGGCCGTACCTCGTGCACAGCGAGCCGGAGAACATGGCCCCCATGATCGGGCCCGACTACGACACGACGCTGACCCGGCACATCCTGGAGTCGTTCGTCGCGCAGGCCGCGATCTGCCTGCACGTGCACGTGCCGTACGGCCGCAACGCCCACCACATCGTGGAGGCGCAGTTCAAGGCGCTGGCGCGGGCGCTGCGCGAGGCGTCGGAGCCCGACCCGCGCGCCAGCGGCGTGCCCAGCACCAAGGGTGTGCTGTGACCGCGGGCGACCGGTGCTGACCGACAACTGGACGGCCATCGCGATGGCCTTCGCCGCCCTCTTCCTGGCGGGCGGCGTCGTCTCCTTCCTCAAACAGGGCATCAAGGCCGGCGCGCTCGTGCTCGCCGTCCTCGCGGCCCTGGCGACCACAGCGGCGGTGCTCTGGTGGTGAAGCTCTGATGGGCAAGAACGTCACGGTCCTGGACTACGGTTCGGGCAACCTGCGCTCCGCGGAGCGCGCGCTGGCGCGGGTCGGCGCGAACGTCACGGTGACCTCCGACCCCGAGGCGGCGATGGAGGCCGACGGCCTCGTCGTGCCGGGGGTCGGCGCGTTCGCCGCCTGCATGCGCGGGCTGAAGTCGGTGCACGGCGACCGCATCGTCGGGCGCCGCCTGGCCGCGGGCCGGCCGGTGCTCGGCATCTGCGTCGGCATGCAGATCCTGTTCGAGACGGGCGTGGAGCACGGGGTGACGACCGCCGGCTGCGGCGAGTGGCCCGGCACGGTCGAGCGCCTCGAGGCCCCGGTCCTGCCGCACATGGGCTGGAACACGGTCAAGGCCCCCGAGGGCACGGTGCTGTTCGACGGCATCGGCGCCGACGAGCGGTTCTACTTCGTGCACTCCTACGGCGTGCGCGCCTGGGAGCTGACGGCGGGCCCCGGCTTCACCGCCCCGCTGGTCACCTGGGCCGAGCACGGCGTGCCGTTCGTCGCGGCGGTGGAGAACGGGCCGCTGACGGCGACCCAGTTCCACCCCGAGAAGTCGGGTGACGCCGGGGCCCGGCTGCTGGCCAACTGGCTCGGAACCCTCGGGTGACCGTCCCACCGCCCCCGCCGCGCGCGCCGCGGCGGGCGGGGGCGCTGGCCGTCCGGGTGCCCGCCGTCCCGGCCCGCAGGCCGGGACGGCGGGCACCGGCGGGGGAGCGGTGAGCAAGGAGCGGGCGCGGCGCCGGGCGGCGCGGGAGGCCGAGCAGGCCCGGCAGGCCGCGCTCCGCGCCGAGCGGCGGGCCCGGTCCGCCCGGCGGCGGGAGCGGCTGGACCGGCTCACCGCCCCGATCGCCGCCGTCCTGCCCCGCCGGGGGGTGCGGATCGCCGGGCAGCGCGGCATCCTCGCCCGCCGCCGCCGCGCGCAGAACGGTGCGGTGGCGGTGCTGTTCCTCGTCGTCCAGGTGATCGCCTGGCTGCTGGTGTCCTCGTGGGCGGCGAGGTTCGGCGTGCTCGTGCTGTCCCTGCTGCTCGTCCCGGTGCTCGTCACCGTCGCATTCGACCGGAGGTCTTGATCAGATGTCGCTAGAGCTGCTGCCCGCCGTGGACGTGGTCGACGGGCAGGCCGTCCGCCTGGTCCAGGGCGAGGCCGGAACCGAGACGTCGTACGGCGACCCGCTGGCGGCCGCGCTCGCCTGGCAGGAGGCCGGGGCCGAGTGGCTCCACCTCGTCGACCTCGACGCCGCCTTCGGCCGGGGCTCCAACCGGGAGCTGCTCGCCTCCGTGGTCGGCGCCCTGGACATCAAGGTCGAGATGTCCGGCGGCATCCGCGACGACGCCTCGCTGGAGGCCGCGCTGGCGACCGGCTGCCGCCGGGTCAACATCGGCACCGCGGCGCTGGAGGACCCGGCGTGGTGCTCGAAGATCATCGCGGAGTACGGCGACCGCATCGCGATCGGCCTGGACGTGCGCGGCACCACGGTGGCCACCCGGGGCTGGACCGAGGAGGGCGGCGACCTGTGGGAGGTGCTGGAGCGGCTGGAGGCCGACGGCTGCGCCCGCTACGTCGTCACCGACGTCACCAAGGACGGCACGCTGACCGGACCCAACCTCGCCCTGCTGCGCGAGGTCTGCTCCCGCACCGACAAGCCGGTCGTCGCCAGCGGCGGCGTCTCCTCCCTCGACGACCTGCGCGCGCTGGCGTCGCTGGTCCCGCTCGGAGTCGAGGGCGCGATCGTCGGGAAGGCGCTGTACGCGGGGGCGTTCACCCTCCAGCAGGCCCTGGCCGCGGTCGCCTGACGCACCCCGGCGCGCGGACCCGCCGTGAGGGGGCGGGAGACCCGCCGGGGGCCGCGGGGAGCCCGCGGAGAGCTCCAGAGGGCTCGTAGAGGGCTCAGCAGAGCCCGTGAAGAGAAGGACTCGGCAGAGCCCGTGAAGAGAAGGAAGAGCACGTGACCGTCGCGGTACGAGTGATCCCCTGCCTGGACGTGGACGCCGGGCGGGTGGTCAAGGGCGTCAACTTCGAGAACCTGCGCGACGCCGGCGACCCGGTCGAGCTGGCCCGGCGCTACGACGCCGAGGGCGCCGACGAGCTGACGTTCCTCGACATCACCGCCTCCAGTTCCGACCGCTCCACCATGTACGACGTGGTGCGCCGCACGGCCGAGCAGGTGTTCATCCCGCTGACCGTCGGCGGAGGGGTGCGCTCGGTCGAGGACGTGGACCGGCTGCTGCGGGCCGGGGCCGACAAGGTCTCGCTGAACACCGCGGCCATCGCCCGGCCCGAGCTGCTCACCGAGGCATCCCAGCGGTTCGGCGCCCAGTGCGTCGTGCTCTCGGTGGACGCCCGCCGGGTGGTCGACGGCCCGCCGACCCCGTCCGGGTTCGAGGTGACCACGCACGGCGGCCGGCGCGGCACCGGCATCGACGCGGTCGAGTGGGCGCGCAGGGGCGAGGAACTGGGCGTGGGGGAGATTCTGCTCAACTCGATGGACGGCGACGGCACCCGCGACGGCTACGACCTGGAGATGATCCGGGCCGTGCGGGCCGCGGTCGGCGTCCCGGTCATCGCCAGCGGCGGCGCCGGAGCCGTGGAGCACTTCGCCCCCGCGGTCGAGGCGGGCGCGGACGCGGTCCTGGCGGCGTCGGTGTTCCACTTCGGCCAGCTCAAGATCGCTGAGGTGAAGGACGCGCTGCGCGCCGCGGGGCACCCGGTCCGCTGACTCCCCGGCGGGCCTGGAACGCCTGCGATTCAGGTCGGGATGTCCGTCCGGGGCGGGTGAGGAGGCGGCGTGCCGCCGGATGGTCCCAAGGCGCCCAGCGAACTCCTCGCCCTGGCGGCGGAGCGCGACGGTTGCAAGGCCGAGTGGTACGCCGGGAAGATCGTCATGCGGGCGTCCGCCTCGGCCCTCCACAGCCTGATCGTCAGTGAGACGGTCCGCCGGATCCCGTCCGAGCGGTGGTGGGCGCTGCCCGGCATGGGGGGTCGGCACGCCGGGCGACCACCGCGGGCCGCAGCCGGACATCGTGGCCATCCCGGCGGGGAGCCTCGCCGATGACGAGGACCCCTGCTGCTGACGATCGACACCGGCGCCTATCCGGCTGCTTCCTGAGCCGTCCTCCGGTCGCCTCCGGTGCGGAGGCCGGCCGGGTGCTCCGGTGGAGCCTCCCGTCCGGGCGTGTGCGTTGTGGCGGTGGGGGCTCCGGTCGCCGGCCATCGGCGACGCCGGCCCGTCCTGCGCCGCCTGCCGGGGAGGTACGGGCGCGGACGGGTGGAACCCGCCCCTGGGGGAGGTCCCATCCTGGACGCATGATGAGCATCGGTGAATTCGCGGAACTGACGGGCCTGAGCGTGAAGGCCCTGCGCCTCTACGACGAGCAGGGGCTCCTGTCGCCCGTCGCGGTCGACCCGTGGTCACGGCACCGCCGCTACAGCGCCGCGCAGTTCGGGCACGCGCTCAGGCTGAAGGCCGCCCGCTCCGCCGGCCTGCCGCTGGCCGAGGCGCCCGGGCTGCTGGCCGACGACGAGAGCGCCGCCGCGGTGCTGGCGGAGCACCGCGCCAGGCTGGCCGCCGAGCGCAGGCGCCAGGACGCCGCGCTGGACGTGCTCGCCGGGCTGCTGGCGGAGCCGGTGCGGTGGCGGACGGAGATCCGGCGGACGCAGGCGCAGCACTGGGCCGGGGCGGTCCTCCCCCTGACGGGGGCCGAGGACGCGCAGGCCGCCGACGAGCGGGCCAACGAGCTCTTCGGCGGGCTGTGGCGCAGGCTGGCGGAGGCGGGCAACCCGCCCACCGGCGCCTTCTGGACCACTTTCAGGGCCGTGCCGGGCAGCGAGACCGAGGTCCGGGTGCTGTACTGCTGGCCGGTCGCGGAACTCCCGCCGGCCGACTGGGACGTGGAGTCCGGCACGCTCGAGGCGGGCGAGGAGATGGTGGTCCGCTGGCGCTTCGAGGAGGACGTCCCCGTCGTCGACGGTGCCGCGCACCCCGCGGTGCTGGAGCTGGTGGCCGCCGCGGAGCGGAGCGGCGCGGAGGTGTCGCTCGACCGGCTGCGGCAGATCGGCCTGCTCGACGAGGAGGGCGAGCCGGTGGGCATGGAGGTGGCGGTCCGGCTGACGGGCCGGGCGGACCGGTGACCGGCGCGGCCCTCCGGGGATCCTCCGGGGGCCGCGCACGGGCGGGACGGGTTAGATCCCGGATCTGCGGGGGAGTGGGTGGTGCGCGGCGCGAGGGTCGCGCCCCGCGAGGAGACCAGGAGGTCGGGAATGCTCAGAACGCCGGTGAAGAGGACGGCCGCGATCGCCGCCCTGATGGCGGCCTTCGCCGGGGCTCTCGGCGGCTGTGGCGGCGGCGGTGACGAGGATGCCGAGACCCCGGACGTGGTCGAGACCGGCTCGCCCGGCGTCGAGAACGACGGGGAGGTCGACAACGACGGCGACGGCGACTGACGCCGTACGGATCGGGGGTGCCGCGCTCCCGCTCGCAGGGGCGGGAGCACGGGGAGAGGAGATGGAGCGGGGAAGGGTGCGCGGACCGGCGGCGATCAGGTCAGTACGTTGGTGAAGAACAGGGCCAGTTGGTCGGCTCCCCGGAGGATGCCGTCGAAGACGCCGTTGACCGCGGCGGCGGCGTCGGCGGGTCTGCTGAACAGATAAAAGGCCACGAACGCCACCGCGGCATAGGTGGCGATCTTCTTGACCTGCATGGGGGCCTCCTGCAGTTCCGTTCCCAGCCGTATATACCCTGATTTTAAGGATCTTTGGCATCTTCGGCCCGGGTGGCTCCCGGATCTCGAAGATCATACCTGGCGGGCAGGGGTCGGCCATGGCCGGATCGCGGGATTGGCATGGGCGTTCCCCCTCATCAGTCATGGTGCGCAGGGAGCGGGGCGGTTGTCCAACCCCGGACTGCAAGGTATATCGGAAGGGCGAGCGGCGACAGGAAGATCGTCAGGACGAGGATCGGCGCCATGAGCAGCGGGTGGACGCGCCGGTGCCTGCCGTCGAGATAGATCCACCGCCCCACGAGCAGGTCCCAGGAGATGACCTGGGCCCACAGCGCGGCCAGCGCCCGGGGGTCGGCCACCAGTGCGGTGAGCCCGGCGAGGGTGGGCCGGGTGACCACCGGCCAGACCTCCCCCAGGACGGGCGCGAGCAGGACCAGGCAGACCGCCAGGGAGGGCAGCACGATCAGCGGGGAGCCGGCGATCCTCCGGGTGCGCGCCCAGGTCGGAGCCGCGATCATCAGGGCCCAGAAGGGCGCCGCGGCCAGGAAGCTCAGCTGGAACAGCAGCTCGGTCACCGGGCCTCCGTCTCGGCGGGGACGGCCGGGCCCGGGCGGGCCGGGCCCGGGCGGTCAGGGGCCGGGTGTTCAGGGGTCGGGTGGTGCGGGGAGCGCCGGGCGCTCAGCGCGCCGGCCGTCACCGCGACCAGGAGCAGGGCCGCCGCCGTGAGGGTGGCGCCGTCGGGGCGCAGCAGCGGCTGGCCGCGCAGCGCCTGCCAGGTCACCAGGGCGAGCAGCCCGGCGTAGCCGGCGCCCGCCGCGGTCACCAGCCGGAGCGCGGCGCCCCGGTCCCGCAGCGGGGACAGCGCCAGGGCGAGCAGCGGGAGGACCTGTACGGCGTGCATGCCCACGAAGTGGGGGACGCGCAGGTCGCCGCCGGTGGTGCTCCAGCCGAGCAGGGGCAGGCCGGGCCCGCCGTCGGGCACGCCGACGCCGTGCGCGCCGATGACGGCGGCGGGGTCGGCCAGCTGCTGCGGGGTCGGCAGGACCATCAGGTAGCCCAGGGCGATGCCTGCCGCCGACAGCGCCAGTCCCCATCGCAGCGCCCGGGTGGCGACCGGATCGGCGCGGCGTTCGCGCAGCACCAGCAGGGCCGCGAACATGTTGGCGGCCATGAGGACGGTGGCGGTCGCACCCATGAGGGTGTAGATCGCGGTGTCCGCCTCGGTCGCGACGTTGAAGTGGCTGCGCGTGCCCCGGGCGGCCTGGAAGGTGATGAGGGCCGTCTCGAAGGCGCTCGCGGCGGCCAGTACGGTGCCCAGCCGGCGGCCGCCGCGCGGTGTCCGCCGCAGCAGGGAGAGCAGCCACGCCCAGGTGAGCGTGTAGACCGCGAACGAGACGGCGAACTTCAGCGGTTTGGCCCAGACGGGCACGCCGTCCAGGGTGCGGTCGTCGAGGAGGAGGCCGCCGAGGCAGGCGAGGGCCAGGACGGCCAGGAGACCGGAGCACAGCAGGAGGGGACGGTGCCATCGGAGCATGACGCTCTCCTAAGTGGATAACAGATATATCCATTATCTATAGCTAAACTCGTCGGGGACCACAAGAGGGAGGCCGGCGTGCGGATGGCGGAGCTGAGCCGGGAGACGGGTGTCTCCGTGCCGATGATCAAGTTCTATCTCCGGGAGGGCCTGCTCCCCGGCGGCGAGCGGACCAGCCCCAACCAGGCCCGGTACGGCGCGGCCCACGTGCGCCGGATCAAGCTGCTGCGGGCCATGGCGGAGTACGGCGGCCTGTCGCTCGCCGACATCCGCGCGCTGCTCGCCCGCCTCGACGAGCCGGGCGGCGGTCTGCACGAGCGCCTCGGCGCCGCGCAGCGGACCGTGATGCCCCACCGCGAGCCGGGCGAGGGCGAGCGCTGGGAGGCGGCGGCGCGCCGGGCGCAGGAGCTGATCGCCCGGCACGGCTGGCGCCAGCACCCGGACAGCCCCGCCATGCGGGCCGTCACCGGGGTGCTGGCCAGCCTCGACGAGCTGGGCTACGAGGAGATGCTCACGCGGCTGGACGCCTACGCGGAGGCGGCGGGGCGGATCGCGCAGGCCGACGTGGAGGCCGTGGCGTCCGCTCCGGAGGTGGAGAGGATGGTCGAGATCGTGGTGGCCTGCACCCCGCTCGGCGACACCCTGGTCGCCGCCCTGCGCCGCATCGCGCAGAGCAGCATCTCGGGCCGGCTGTTCGGCGAGGAGGGCGGCAAGGGGGAGGAGGGGTGCTGAAGGGCTCCGGGAGGCTCGGGAGCGGCGGGCCGTACGGCGCGGCGCTCCGCCCGGGCCCGGGGGCCGTGCGGAGGAGGGCCGCCGGCGGGCGCGATGAGGCCCGCGCGGTGAGGCTCCGCGAGGCCCCGCGGGCGGTGCTCAGACGATGAGGTCCGTCCGGCGCGGCTCCGCGAGGCCCCGCGGGCGGTGCTCAGACCCCGAGCGGGGCGTCCATCAGGCGGGCCACGGCGCTCTCCTCGCCGCTGAGGTCGACCCGGGCGTGGGCCTGCCGCCCGAAGCAGAACAGCAGCAGCTCGCTCGCCGGGCCGGTCACCTCGACCCGGGCGCCGTCCCGGGGCCCGCCGAGGGCGACGCCGCCACCGATCCGGTGCAGCACCACGCCGACCGGGGCCCTGCGCAGCAGCAGTCCCCTGCCCGCCCGCACGCGCCTCCAGAACAGCTCCTCCAGGTCGGTGGGGAGCACGCGGGGCTCCCACGCGCGCTGGGCCCGGCGCAGGTCCTCGTGGTGGACGAAGAGCTCCATGGTGTTGACGGCCGCGTCCATGCCGGGGACCAGGCCGTAGATCCCGGCCGGACCGGAACGCAGGAGCTCCACCAGCCCGGCGAAGCCGTGCCGGGCCTTGAGGGACTCCTGCACCTTGGCGGTGTGGCCGGCCAGCGGGGCCAGGGCGATGCCGGGGAGGGCGTCGAGGCGGCGCTCCCGCAGGACGAGGTGGGCGGCGAGGTCGAAGGCCGTCCAGCCTTCGCAGAGCGTGGGGACGTCCGGGCCGAGCCGCAGGAACAGATCGCTGAGCTCGGCGCGTTCGGCGCGGGCGTGCGTCATCCTGTGATCCTAACAACGCCGTTGCGCGGGCAACCGCACGGGGAGGAGCCCCGGGGTCCGCGGCGGGGCCCGCCCGGGGACGCGCGGTGAAGGCCCGTCCGGGGCCCGCCCGGGGTGCGCGCTGAGGCCCGCGGGGGGATCCGCGGCGGGACCGGCCGGGGGCCGCGGCGGGGCCGGCGGGAATAACGTGTCGGTCCGGCGTGATAGTCACTTAGAGACGAGATCCCCCGTCGAAAGGACACCCCCACAAGTGGCGAGCAAGGTGACGTCCGCCGTCATGCGCCAAGGGCTCCGCGTGCTGGGGGTGGCCATCCGGACGGAGAAGGCCGTCTTCACGCTCGCCGTGCTGTTCAGCTCCCTCTACGGCGCGATGACGGTCGCGTCGTCGTGGGCGCTGGGCTGGGCCACCGACAACGCCGTGCTGCCGGCCTTCGCCGCCGGCGAGGCGGCCGGGGGCGCGCTCGCCGCGGGCGCGCTGTTCATCCTGGGCACCGCGGTGCTCAAGGCGCTGGGCGTGGCCGGCCGGAGGTTCTTCGCCGGCGTCATGCAGTACCGCATGCAGGCCCGCTCCCGCCGGGGCGTCACCCGGCAGTACCTCAGGCTCCCGCTGGCCTGGCACCACCGGCACCCGACCGGCCAGCTGCTCTCCAACGCCAGCGCCGACGCCGAGGCCGCCTGGGCGCCGCTGGCTCCGCTGCCGATGGCCGTCGGCGTGGTCGTCATGCTGGTCACCGCCGCGGTCGCGCTGCTGCTCACGGACCTGATGCTGGCCCTCGTCGGCTTCCTGATCTTCCCGGCCATCGCCCTGCTGAACCTCGTCTACCAGCGCCGGCTCAGTCCGCTGGCCACCCGCGCCCAGCAGCTCCGCGCCGAGGTCAGCGAGATCGCGCACGAGAGCTTCGACGGTGCCCTGGTCGTCAAGACGCTCGGCCGCGAGGACACCGAGGCCGCCCGTTTCCAGGCCAAGGCCCACGAGCTGCGCGACGCCAACATCGCGGTCGGGCGTGTGCGCGGCCTGTTCGACCCGGTGCTGGAGGCCCTGCCCACGCTCGGCGTGCTCGCCGTGCTGCTGGTCGGCGCGGTCCGGCTGGAGGGCGGTGCGATCAGCGCCGGCACCCTGGTCGAGGTCGCCTACCTGTTCACGCTGCTCTCCTTCCCGATCCGCGCGCTCGGCTGGGTGCTGGCCGAGCTGCCCCGCGCGGTCGTCGGCCACGAGCGGGTGCGGGCGGTGCTGGAGGCCACCGGCTCCATGGAGTACGGCACCGCCGCGCTGGACGGCGAGGGCCCGGCGCGCCTGGAGGTGCGCGGCCTCGGCTACTCCTACGGCGACTTCCCGGTCCTGTCGGGGGTGGACTTCGAGGTCGGGCCGGGCCGCACCGTGGCCCTGGTCGGGCCCACCGGCTCCGGCAAGTCCACGCTCGTGCAGACCTTCGTCCGGCTGGTCGATCCGGCGGAGGGGGCCGTGCTGATCGACGGGACGGACCTGCGCGAGGTCGCGCGCGGCGGGGTCAGCGGCGCGGTGGCGCTGGTGCCCCAGCAGGCGTTCCTGTTCGACGACACGGTGCGCGGCAACGTCACCCTCGGGCTGCCGGTCGACGACCAGGAGGTCTGGGCGGCGCTCCGCCTGGCCCAGGCCGAGGGCTTCGTCAGCGCGCTGCCGTCGGGGCTCGACACCAGGGTCGGCGAGCGCGGCACCAGCCTGTCCGGCGGCCAGCGCCAGCGCCTGGCCCTGGCCCGCGCGCTGGTGCGCCGCCCCCGGCTGCTCGTGCTGGACGACGCGACCTCCAGCGTGGACCCGCAGGTCGAGGCGAAGATCCTGGCCGGTCTGCGGGACGCGGCCGCCTCGCCGGCGGCCGCGACCGTGGTGGTCGTCGCCTACCGGATGGCCACCATCGCCCTGGCCGACGAGGTCGTCTACCTCGAGCACGGCCGCGTCGTGGACCGGGGCCCGCACGAGGAGCTGCTCGCGCGCTGCGCGGGCTACCGCAACCTGGTGACCGCCTACGAGCGCGAGGAGGCCGAGCGCGAGGCGCTGGGGGCGGACGAGGAACCGGGCGGCATCGGCGGGATCGACGGGATCGACGGCGCCGGGGACATCGACGGCATCGGCACGGATGAGGAAGTGAGCGCGTGACGGCACTCCAGACGCCCCCGGCGGCCCAGGGGCTCCAGGGCATCGAGCGGTCCGCGCTGGCGACCGTCCTGCACGGCCTGTCCTTCACGCCCGAGTTCCGCAGGGGACTGGCCGGGACGTTCGCGCTGGCCGTGTTCGCCACGCTGGGCAAGGTGATCATCCCGGTCGCGATCCAGCAGATCATCGACACGGGCCTGGC
The DNA here is from genome assembly GCF_039534085.1 of Planomonospora alba. NCBI lineage: Bacteria > Bacillati > Actinomycetota > Actinomycetes > Streptosporangiales > Streptosporangiaceae > Planomonospora > Planomonospora alba. The sequence continues at coordinate 22,562 of NZ_BAAAUT010000048.1, read as the reverse complement.
GGGCCCGGTGCCCGACCTGCCGTTCATCCGCACCGTCGTGCTGCTGTGCGCGGCGGCCGTGGTGGTCACCGCGGCCTGCGGCTACCTGATGAACGTCCGCCTCTACCGGTCGACCGAGACGTCGCTGGCCACGCTCCGGGTGCGGGCCTTCCGGCACGTGCACGACCTGTCGGTGCTCACCCAGAACTCCGAGCGGCGCGGCGCGCTGGTCTCGCGGGTCACCGGCGACGTCGACCAGATCAGCGCCTTCATGCAGTGGGGCGGGCTGATGGTCATCGTCGCGGTGGGCCAGCTGCTGGTCGCCAGCGTGCTGATGTTCGTCTACTCCTGGCGGCTCGCCCTGCTGGTCTGGCTCTGCTTCCTGCCGCTGATGATCGCACTGCCGCGCTTCCAGCGGTGGCTGTCGGCCGCCTACACCCGGGTCAGGGAGCGGACGGGCGACATGCTCTCGGCGATCGGCGAGTCGGTCGTCGGAGCGGCCGTGATCCGGGCCTACGGCGCCGAGGCGCGCACGGCCGAGCGGCTGGACACCACGATCGAGGCGACCAAGGCGGCGCAGGCCCGCACCCAGAAGATCGTCGCGACGGTCTTCCCGCTCACCGAGGTCGTGGCGGCGGTCGCCGTCGCCGGGGTGGTGCTGCTCGGCGTGCACCTGGGCGTCGGCGGCGGGATCAAGGAGGGGGGCCTGGTGGCCTTCCTCTTCCTGATCACCCTGTTCATCTCCCCGATGCAGATCGCCACCGAGGTGCTCAACGAGGCGCAGAACGCCATCGCCGGGTGGCGGCGCGTCCTGGGCGTGCTCGACACGCCGCCCGACGTGGCCGACCCCGGCCCGGAGGGCGCGGAGCTGCCGCGCGGCCCCATCTCCGTCTCCTTCGAGCACGTCGGCTTCGCCTACCCCGGCGGGGAGCCGGTGCTGCACGACGTCTCGGTCGACATCCCGCCGCGCTCGCGGATCGCGGTGGTGGGCGAGACCGGCTCGGGCAAGACGACCTTCGCCAAGCTGCTCACCCGGCTGATGGACCCGGTCTCCGGCCGGATCACGGTGGACGGCGTGGACCTGCGCCGGGTGCGCTTCTCCTCGCTGCGCGAGCGGATCGTCATGGTGCCGCAGGACGGGTTCCTGTTCGACGGCACGCTGGCGGAGAACATCCGGTTCGGCCGCCCGTCGGCGACCGACGCGCAGATCGAGCTGGCCATGACCGAGCTGGGCCTGGCCGACTGGCTGGAGGGGCTGCCCGCCGGGCTGGCCACCGAGGTCGGCCAGCGCGGGGAGTCGCTGTCGGCGGGCGAGCGCCAGCTCGTCGCGCTGGCCCGCGCCTACCTGGCCGATCCCGACCTGCTCCTGCTGGACGAGGCGACCTCCGCGGTGGACCCGGCCACGGAGGTGCGGCTGGCCCGCGCCCTGGAGGGCGTCACGCGGGGCCGTACCGCGGTCTCCATCGCGCACCGGCTCTCCACCGCGGAGGCGGCCGACGAGGTGCTGGTCTTCGACCGGGGCCGGATCGTCCAGCGCGGCCCGCACGCCGAGCTCGTCGCGGTGCCCGGCGTCTACGCCGACCTGTACGCCTCCTGGGTGGCGGCCGCCCGCTCGTGAGCGGCCGGGGACGGGAGATGACAAGATCGGAAAACTCCGACAAAAGGGACATTTCTCTGGATTAAAGCCGGTCCCTGGTGGCAGTGGCCCTGTATGGACGGGAACCTCGACAGGCCGGATGTGGACGTCAGCCTGATGCCGCCGGGAATGCGCTCTGCCGTGGCCCAGAGCGAGCTGATGGACGACCTGGACGACTTCCTGGTCGACGACGACGATGACGACGACCCGGTCCTGCTCCGGAAGGACGGCCGCCCGGTGGACACCTGGCGGGAGCACTACCCGTACGCCGAGCGCATGTCGCGCGACGAGTACGACCGGGTCAAACGGCTGCTCCAGATCGAGCTGCTCAAGCTGCAGTACTGGATCAAGGACACCGGCGGCCGGCTGGTGATCCTGTTCGAGGGGCGCGACGCGGCGGGCAAGGGCGGCACGATCAAGCGGTTCATGGAGCACCTCAACCCGCGCGGCGCGCGCGTGGTGGCGCTGGAGAAGCCCAGCGAGCGCGAGAGCACCCAGTGGTACTTCCAGCGCTACATCGCCCACCTGCCCGCCGCGGGGGAGATGGTCTTCTTCGACCGCTCCTGGTACAACCGCGCCGGGGTGGAGCGGGTGATGGGCTTCGCCACCCCGGAGCAGTACCTGGAGTTCATGCGGCAGGCCCCCGAGCTGGAGCGCATGCTGGTGCGCGACGGCATCCACCTGGTGAAGTTCTGGTTCTCGGTGTCGCGCAAGGAGCAGCGGACCCGCTTCCTGATCCGCCAGGTCGACCCGGTGCGGCAGTGGAAGCTCTCCCCGATGGACCTGCAGTCGCTGGACAAGTGGGACGAGTACACCGAGGCGAAGGAGGACATGTTCCTGCACACCGACACGGCGGAGGCGCCGTGGACGGTGGTCAAGAGCAACGACAAGAAGCGGGCCAGGGTGGAGGCCATGCGGCACGTGCTGAACCTGTTCGAGTACGAGAACAAGGACGACGCCGTCGTCGGCACCCCCGATCCGCGGATCGTGGTGAAGGCCGCCGACGTGCTGGTGGACGACCGCACACGTTAGGGTCCGCTAAGGTCGAGGCGTGCGAGACGCCCGGCCCCTGCTCATGCTCGACGTGGACGGGCCCCTGAACCCGTACGCGGCCGAGCCGGGTCCCGCCGGCTACACCGTCCACCGGATGAGGCCGCGGGGCTGGGACGACCGCCCCCGCTCGCTGCGCGTCCTGCTCAACCCCGGGCACGGGCCCGCCCTGCTCGCGCTCCCGTACGAACTGGTCTGGGCGAGCACCTGGCGGCACGAGGCCAACGTCTGGATCGCGCCGCGGCTGGGCCTGCCGCGCCTGCCGTTCGTCGACTGGCACGAGCCGTACCTGGCGGACCGCGGCGACGGCGTGCACTGGAAGACCCGGCGGCTGGTGGACTGGGCGGACGGGCGGGCCTTCGCCTGGGTGGACGACGAGATCGGCGAGGCCGACCGCGAGTACGTCGCCGCCTGCCATCCGGCGCCCGCGCTGCTGCACCGGGTCGACCCCGCCGTCGGCCTGCTGCCCGAGGACTTCGCCGCCCTCGACGCCTGGGCCGGGCAGAGCGCCGGGCCCGCCGCGCAGGAGGCCGGGGACGGACCGCCGGGCGGCGGAGCGGGCCCGGGCGGGGACGGGCCGGACGGGAGACGGACCCGCCCGGCGGGGAGCGGGGGCGGGACGAGGAGGACGAGCAGGGCGAAGGGTGCGGCAGAATGACCGCATGTCCCTCGACCCCGCGATCGCGGCGCGGCTGAAGCGCACCGCCGACGGGCTGGTGCCCGCCGTCGTCCAGCAGTACGACACCGGCGAGGTGCTGATGCTCGCCTGGATGGACGACGAGGCCCTGCACCGCACGCTCACCACCGGCCGGGCCACCTACTGGTCGCGCAGCCGCCGCTCCTACTGGGTGAAGGGTGCGACCTCCGGCCACGCCCAGCACGTCAAGTCCGTCGCCCTCGACTGCGACGGCGACACGCTCCTGGTCAAGGTCGACCAGGTGGGCGCGGCCTGCCACACCGGTGACCGGACCTGCTTCGACGCGGACGTGCTGACGGTGACGCCGGCGTGAACGCCCGCCGGGAGCTGTGGACCTGGGTGCCGGTCTGCGCGGCCGGAGCCGGACTGGTGCTGCTGGCCGCCGGGCGCGGATGGGCCGTGCCCCACCCCGGCGCGGCCTGGGCCGGCGGGGCCGAGCCGCCCGTGCTGACGGGTTCGCAGATCGTGCCCTTCCTGAGCCCGGTGGCCCTGGCGGCCCTCGCCGCGGTGGTCGCCGTGCTCGCCACGGGCGGGGCGGTGCGCCGCGCGGTCGGCGCGGTGATCGCGCTGTGCGGGCTGGGCCTGCTCGCCGGCGTCTGGTACGGGACCGGGGACGGCGCGCCGGCCGAGGCCGCGCAGGCGCACCTGAACGCGGCCGTGGCCGCGGGCCCGGACGCCGTCGCCGTCACGGTCCGCTGGGCCTGGCCCGCCGCCGCGGCGGCGGGCGGGCTGGTGCTGCTGGCCGCCGGGGCGGCCGCGATGCTGAGGGGGCCCCGATGGCCCGGCATGTCCGGCCGCTACGAGCGCGGGGGCCGGGACGGGGGCGCCCCCGCGGGGGGCCGGGCCACCGAACGGGCGATGTGGGACGCGATCGACAGCGGCGCGGACCCCACCGCGGACCCCGCGGTGGACCTCGGGGACCCCGGGCGCTGAGCGCCGGTTCCCCGCGCCCGCGGCGGGCGCCGGGAACCGGACGCCCGGGGAGCGCGGGCCCGGGCGCCGCGCACCGGGAGGGCTGCGGGCGCCCGGTCACAACTTGCCCACGGCGCGGTCCCGGACCTCCGGGGACGGATACGTTGTCACTAAGCTTTGCGCCCGCAACGTGCGATAAGGGGAATTCCATGAGCTACGGGAACCAGTCCGGCGGGTACGGGCCGCCGAAGGGCGGGGGCTACGGTCCTCCCGGAGGGAACGGCGGGTACGGCGGGCCGCCCGCCGGAGGCTACGACCCCTACGGGTACGACCCCTACGGCTACGGCGCCCCGCCGCCCCCGGCCCGGCCCAGCAACGGGATGGCCATCGCCTCCCTCGTGCTGGGCATCGTGGGGCTGTTCACGTGCGGCGTCACCTCGGTCGTGGGCATCATCCTCGGGCACGTCTCGATGAGCCAGATCAAGAGGACGGGTGAGGAGGGCCGGGGCATGGCCGTGGCCGGCCTGGTCCTGTCCTACTTCGGGGTGGCCGCCTGGGTGCTCGTGGCCCTGCTCTACCTGGGGATGCTGGGGCTCGTCTTCGGCGCGGCGTACTCCGGGGTCTGACCCGCCGCGGAGCGGCGGACGGCCCGCCCGGACGGCGCGGGCCCGGAGGCGGCCGGCGGGGCGGCAGGCCGGGCGAGGCGGCGGCGGGAACGGGGTGAGCGGGATGACGGGGACGGACGGCGGGGCGCGGCGGCCGGAGCGGCGCGGATGGCGCGCCCTGCCGCTGCCCGCGGGCGTCGCGGCGGCCGCGGTCGCGGGGGTCGCCCTCGTGGGCGCGGTGGACCCGAACGAGCCGGGCCGCTATCCGGCCTGCCCGTTCCTGGCGCTGACCGGGCTCTACTGCCCCGGCTGCGGCGGGCTGCGGGCCGTGCACGCCCTCACCCGGGGGGACGTGGCCGCCGCGTTCGACCTCAACCCGGCCCTGGTCCCGGCGGCCGCGGTGCTGGTCGTGCTCTGGGGATGGTGGGCCGTCACGGCCTGGCGGGGGACGGGCTTCCCGGTAAAGATCGCGCGTCCCGGGTACGCATGGGCGTTTCTCGTATCGATGGTGACGTTCTGGATAGGGCGAAACCTGCCCATGGGGGAATTCCTGGCCCCATAGCGGTCCGCGGTCCGCTCCGCGGGGGAACACACGTCCGCCCCTGTGGCGGTGCGACCTCGGCCAGGCCGATAGCATCGGCAGGACAAGGCAACCGATCGGGAGGGACCTGACCCGTGAGCGAGCGGAGCGAGCGAGCCGTCGGACGCAGCAGGTTGCGGACGAGGGCGGCGGAGGAGACCCGGGGAGGTCTCGTGAGCGAGCGGAGCGGGCGGACCACGGGCACGGCGACGGTCGCGGGAGCGGCCTGCGGGCACCGGGGGGAGGCCGCATGAGCGTGCTGGACGAGATCATCGAAGGGGTCAGGGCCGACCTGGCCGAGCGGCAGCGGACCGTGTCGCTGGCGGAGCTCAAGGAGCGCGCCGAGCGGGCGCCCGCGCCCCGCGACGCCTACAAGGCGCTCGGCGGCGACCAGGTGGCCGTCATCGCCGAGGTCAAGCGCTCCAGCCCGTCCAAGGGCGCGCTGGCCGCGATCGCCGACCCGGCGGCGCTGGCCGCCGACTACGAGGCCGGCGGCGCCCACGTCATCAGCGTGCTGACCGAGCAGCGCCGCTTCGGCGGCAGCCTCGACGACCTGGCCGCGGTGCGCGCCGTCGTCGACATCCCGGTGCTGCGCAAGGACTTCATCGTCACCTCCTACCAGCTGTGGGAGGCCCGCGCCCACGGCGCCGACCTGGCGCTGCTGATCGTGGCCGCGCTGGACCAGAACGCCCTCGTCTCGCTCATCGAGCGGGCCGAGTCGATCGGGCTGGCCCCGCTGGTGGAGGTGCACACCGCCGAGGAGCTCGACCGGGCGCTGGACGCCGGAGCCAGGATCATCGGTGTCAACGCGCGCAACCTCAAGACCCTGGAGGTCGACCGCGAGGTGTTCGCCAAGCTGGCGCCGAAGATCCCCGACGGCATCATCAAGATCGCCGAGTCCGGCGTGCGCGGCCCCCACGACCTGCTCGCCTATGCCAGGGCCGGCGCCGACGCCGTCCTGGTCGGCGAGAGCCTGGTGACCGGCAGGGACCCGCGGGCCGCCGTGGTGGACCTGGTCACCGCCGGAGCCCACCCCGCATCCCGACCCGAGGGGCAGTAGGACAAGTGACAGCGACGCACGAGACCATCCTCACCGCGGCCGACCTGGCCGGGCACGGCGTGCACGGCGACGACCCGGACCCGCACGGCAAGTTCGGCGTCTTCGGCGGCCGGTTCGTGCCCGAGGCGCTGATCCCGGCGCTGGACGAGGTCGCCGCCGAGTACGACCGGGCCAGGAACGACCCGGAGTTCCTCCGCGAGTTCGACCACCTGCTGCGCACCTACGCCGGGCGGCCGACCACGCTCACCGAGGTGCCGCGCTTCTCCGAGCACGCGGGCGGCGCCCGGATCGTCCTCAAGCGCGAGGACCTGACCCACACCGGCGCCCACAAGATCAACAATGTGCTGGGCCAGGCCCTGCTCACCAAGCGCCTGGGCAAGAAGCGGGTGATCGCCGAGACCGGCGCCGGCCAGCACGGCGTCGCCACCGCGACCGCCGCCGCCCTGATGGGCCTGGAGTGCGTCATCTACATGGGCGCCGTCGACTGCGAGCGCCAGGCGCTGAACGTGGCGCGGATGAAGCTGCTCGGCGCGACCGTGGTCCCGGTGCACAACGGCAGCAAGACCCTCAAGGACGCCATCAACGAGGCCTTCCGCGACTGGGTCACCAACGTCGACACCACGCACTACCTGTTCGGCACGATCGCCGGCCCGCACCCGTTCCCCGAGATCGTCCGCGACTTCGCCCGCATCATCGGCGTCGAGGCCCGCCGTCAGATGCTGGAGCTGACCGGTGCCCTGCCGGACGCCGTCTGCGCGGCGGTCGGCGGCGGGTCGAACGCGATCGGGATCTTCCACGCCTTCATCGAGGACGAGGGCGTGGCGCTGCACGGCTACGAGGCCGGCGGCCGGGGCCTGGAGACCGGCGAGCACGCGCTGACCCTCACCGCGGGCTCGGTCGGCGTGCTGCACGGCTCGCGCACCTACGTCCTGCAGGACGAGGAGGGGCAGACGATCGAGTCGCACTCGATCTCCGCCGGCCTCGACTACCCCGGCGTCGGTCCCGAGCACGCCTGGCTGAAGGACACCGGCCGCGCCACCTACCACGGCGTCACCGACGCCGAGGCGATGGAGGCGTTCGCGCTGCTGGCCCGCACCGAGGGCATCATCCCGGCGATCGAGTCCTCCCACGCCCTGGCCGGCGCCCTCAGGCTCGGCCGCGAGCTGGGCCCCGAGGCGACCATCCTGGTCAACCTCTCGGGCCGCGGCGACAAGGACATGGGCACCGCGATGAAGTACTTCAACCTCTGACGAAACCCTGACGGCCGACCCGCCGCCCCTCCGGCCCGCGCCGGAGGGGCCCCGAGGCCCCGATCCGCAACGGAACCGAACCATGACGACTCTCCAGACGGTGTTCGCCAAGGCGAAGGCGGACGACCGCGCCGCCCTCGTCGGATACCTGCCCGCCGGATTCCCGACGAAGGACGGCGCGATCGCGGCCGCCACCGCCATGGTGGAGGCGGGCTGCGACGTGATCGAGATCGGCCTGCCGTACTCCGACCCGCTCATGGACGGCCCGACCATCCAGGACGCCGTGCACCGGGCGCTGACCAACGGCACCCGCATCGCCGACGTGCTGCGCACGGTCGAGGGTGTGGCGAAGACGGGCGCGGCCACCCTGGTCATGACCTACTGGAACCCGATCGACCGCTACGGGGCCGAGCGCTTCGCCCGCGATCTGGCGAACGCGGGCGGCGTGGGCACCATCACCCCGGACCTGACCCCGGAGGAGGCCGGCCCCTGGCGCGAGGCCAGCGCCGCGGCGGGCATCGACACCGTCTTCCTGGTCGCCCCCAGCTCCACGGACGAGCGCATCGAGGCCGTCGTCGAGTGCTGCACCGGGTTCGTCTACGCAGCCTCGCTGATGGGCGTCACCGGTGCCCGCGAGACGGTCAGCTCGGCCGCGCGGGGCCTGGTCGAGCGGACCCGCGCCCACACCGACCTGCCGGTCTGCGTCGGCCTGGGGGTCGGCACCGGCAGGCAGGCCGCCGAGGTCGCGGGCTACGCCGACGGGGTGATCGTGGGGTCGGCGTTCATCCGCCGCCTGCTGGACGCCGCCGACGAGACCTCCGGCCTGGCCGCGGTCCGCGCGCTCGGGGCCGAGCTCGCGGCGGGCGTGCGCGCCTGAGCCTGCGGGCGCGGCGCTCCGCGCCCGGGAACGGCCGCCCATCGGGCGGCCGTTTTTCCGTTCCTGACCGGATCGGCGGTGCCTCCGGGGCCCGCCGTACGTCCATCACGTTCCGTCACGGCGACGGCGGCGTACCCGGGGAGGGGACACCCGTCCCGCCCCCGTCCGGCACCCTCTCCGCTCTTATTCGGCGCTTATTCAGGCCATGATGGGGTTTTCCGTGGATGCCCGGTGCTTCCCGCCGGGGGGGACCTGTCACGACCGGAACCCGTATAGGAGACGATGGTGCCCGTGACTTCTGACAAGACCGCGCCGCCGCGGCCGCACGTCCTGCGGACGGCGCTACCCTGGGTGACGACCGTCTCCCGGCTGGTGCTGGGCGGGGTGCTGATCGCCGCGGGCTGGGGGAAGATCGGCGCGCCCGTCCTCTCCGTCCAGGCGGTCAAGGCGTACGAGCTGCTCCCCGAATCGGTCGCCACGGCGGTCGGCTACGGCCTGCCCATCGCGGAGATCGTCATCGGGGTGCTGCTGATCGTCGGCCTGCTCACCCGGGTCGCGGGCGTCGTCTCCGCGCTGCTCATGCTGGCGTTCGTCATCGGCATCGCCTCCGCCTGGGCGCGCGGCCTGCGGATCGACTGCGGCTGCTTCGGCGGCGGCGGTCAGCTCGCGGCGGGCCAGGAGCCCAGCTACCTGGTGGACATCCTGCGGGACTTCGGGTTCTTCGCGCTCGGCGTGCTGGTCGCCTGGGCCCCGCCCGGCCGGTTCGCGCTGGACTCCGTGCTCGGGGTGACCGCCGCCCGGGAGGCCGAGGCGTACGACGACGATGACATCGACGAGGCAGCGGGCGGCGAGGCGCCCCTGGAGAAGGAGAGCCGCTGATGGGCAAGGCCGCACGGGACCAGTCAGCCCGTGACCGGATCAAGGCGCAGCGCGAGGCGGAGCGCAGGCAGGAGCAGCGCAAGCGCGTCGCGACCATCGTGACCGTGGCGGTCGTCGCGATCGCCGCCGTCGGCGCGGGGTGGTGGTTCTCCGCCCAGAGCAGCAAGCCCGAGGAGGCCACCGCCGCGCTCGCGCCGATCAGCCGGGCCGCCGACGGCACGGTCGTGATGGCCAAGGCCGGCGTCGACAAGCCGGTGGTGGACGTCTACGAGGACTTCCAGTGCCCGGCGTGCAAGGCGCTGGAGGAGACCAGCGCCGCCACGCTGAAGAACCTGGCGGCCGAGGGCAAGGCCAAGGTGGTCTTCCACACGGTCACGATCTTCCCCGAGCAGATGAACAACGGCGTCACCCGCGCCAACTCCGTCCGGGCAGCGGCCGCGGCCCGCTGCGTGCCCGCCGGGCCCGCGTGGATGGCCTACCACGACAAGCTGTTCGAGGAGCAGCCCTCGGAGACCGCCGAGGGCTTCAAGATCGATGACCTCGTCGCCTGGGGCGAGGAGGCCGGCGTCACCGACCCCGGCTTTGCCGAGTGCGTGACCAGCCAGGCGAAGGCCGCCGAGCACCTCGCCGCGAGCGACAAGACACTGGAGGCCGCCGGGATCCAGGGCACCCCGACCTTGAAGATCAACGGCACCGAGGTCGACAACAACGTGGCCTTCACCCCGGCGGAGCTCCGGCAGGCGATCCTCGACGCCGCCAAGTAGGCCGGGACAGCCGGGACACGGTAACGTCACCTGACATGCCCCTCGCCTCGATTCCCAGCCCCTCCCAGGGGGTCTGGCACCTCTTCGGCGTGGTCCCCATCCGGGCCTACGCACTGTGCATCGTGCTCGGCGTCATCGTCGCCGTCGTCATCGGCGAGCGCCGCTGGCGCGCCCGCGGCGGCGCGCCGGGCACGATCGTGGACCTCGCCGTCTGGGCCGTGCCGTTCGGCCTGGTCGGCGGGCGCCTGTACCACGTCATCACCGACTGGCAGCTCTACTTCGCCGAGGACGCGCCCAACGAGCCGATCGAGGCGCTGTTCATCTGGCAGGGCGGGCTGGGCATCTGGGGCGCCATCGCGCTCGGCGCGCTGGGCGTGTGGTTCGGCTGCCGCAGCCGGGGGATCTCCCTGTCCGCGGTGGCCGACACCGTCGCCCCCGGCATCGCGGTGGCCCAGGCCATCGGCCGCTGGGGCAACTACTTCAACCAGGAGCTGTTCGGCTCCCCGACGGACCTGCCGTGGGGCCTGGAGATCGATCCCGGCCGCCCGGGCACGGTGCCGGACGAGGACACCTACCACCCGACGTTCCTGTACGAGTCGGTCTGGGACCTCGGCCTGGCCTTCGTGCTGGTCTGGGCGGGCCGGAGGTTCGCGCTCCGCCACGGCCGGCTGTTCGCGCTCTACGTCGCGGGCTACACCCTGGGCCGGTTCTGGATCGAGGGCCTGCGGGTGGACACCGCCCACCACATCCTGGGCCTGCGGCTCAACCAGTGGACCTCGATCGTCCTGTTCGCCGCCGCGCTCGCGTACTTCTGGTGGACCCGGAACAAGACCGCCGAGGAGGCGCTGGGCACGGCCGCCGCGGACGGGAGCGGTCCGGGGACCGCGGGCGGCGGGGACGGCGACGAGCCGGCGGAACCCGCGCGGGGGACCGGTGGGACCGGTGAGACCGCAGGGGACGGGGGCGCCGGGGCCGATGACACGGCCGCCGGGAGCACGGCCGCGGACGCCGGAGCGGCCGGGGAGCGGGCGGAGCGGTCCGGCGACCCGGCGGATCCCGCGGACCCGGAGGAGCCGGTGGACCCGGCGCATCCGGCCGGGGAGGCCGACGCGGCCGAGGAGGCCGGGGACGCCGGGAGCGACGGCCCGGCCGCGGACGGCGGCTCCTCCTCCGGGACGGCGGACGGCGCCGTCGCCGGCAGGGGGAAAGAGAAGTCATGAGCGGGGACGGCTCGCGCCGGCGCGCCGAGATCCACCATGAGCACCGCGACGTCAGCGGAGGCTGGCTCCGGCCGTCGGTGTTCGGCGTGATGGACGGGCTCGTCTCGAACTTCGCCCTCATCGCCGGTGTCGCCGGAGGCACCGGCGACACCGACGTCATCGTCCTGGCCGGGATGGCCGGACTGGCGGCGGGCGCGTTCTCCATGGCCGGCGGCGAGTACGTCTCGGTGGCCAGCCAGCGGGAACTCGCCCTCGCCGAGATCGACGTCGAGCGCCGCGAGCTCCAGCGCCACCCCCGGGCCGAGCAGGAGGAACTCGCGCGGATGTACGAGGCGCAGGGCGTCGAGCCGGAGCTCGCCGCCGAGGTCGCCCGGCAGATCTCGCGCGATCCCGGCACGGCCCTGGAGGTGCACGCCCGGGCCGAGCTGGGCGTCGTCCCGGGCGACCTGCCCTCGCCGTGGCTCGCCGCGGGCTCCTCGTTCGCCTCCTTCACCGTCGGCGCGGCCCTGCCGCTCGTGCCGTACCTGCTGGGGATCGCCGGACTGGCGGCCTCGGCGCTGCTCTCCTGCGCGTCCCTGTTCGGCGCGGGCGTCCTGGTCTCCCTGGTCACCGCGCGGAGCTGGTGGTACAGCGGGCTGCGCCAGCTCGCCGTGGGCGGGGGCGCCGCGGCCCTGACGTACGGGCTGGGCAGCCTCGTGGGAGGAGCCGCGCTGTGACGACGCCTCCTCCCGGCGGCCGCAAACGCCGCCGGGCCTCCGCCCGGCGCGCCCCCGCCGAACGGCCCGCCGCGGAGCAGCGCCCGTCCGGCGCGGAGCAGGGCCCCGCCCCCGGACCCGCGCCCGCCGGGCACGCCTTCCCCGAGCAGCCCCCGGCCGGGTGGTTCGCGGCCGGGCAGCCCGCGGCCCCCCCGGAGCACGCGGGGTACGCGGCCCCCGGTGAGCGGGCCTTCACCGGCGCGCCGGCGGCCGGGCCCGGCTTCCCCGGTCCGGGGACCGCCGGGTCCGCCTTCCCCGGGCGTCCACCCGCCACCGGGCCGGCCACCGAGCGGGAACCGGCCGGACCGGAACCGGCCGGACCGGAGCCGGGCGGACGCTCCGCGGGCAGGCGCGCGGCGCGGCGCTCCGCGAAACGGGACCCCGGCCCGTCCGAGGCTCCCGGTCCGTCCGGGACCCCCGGCGAGGAGGCCCGGGAGACGGCCGGGGCCGGGCGGGCCGGGAAGACCCCGAGGTCCGGGAAGGCCGGGAAGGCGCGGGCGGGCAGGCGCTCCGACGCCCCGGCGGGCCCGGAGGAGGAGGCGAGCATCCCCTGGCTGGCGGAGCGGGGATGGAGCGCCGCACGGCAGCGGCGGCTGGTGGTCGCCGCCTCCGCGGTGGGCGCGCTGGCCGCGCTCGGCGCGTTCGTGCTGACGGTCCAGTCCATCGGCGGCGACTACGTGCCGGAGCGGGCCGCCTCTTCGGCCGTCGGCACCCAGCCCCGGCCCGCCGTCTACCGCGGCTGGCCCTCCTCGAAGGTGTTCGAGCCGATCGCGCAGCGCACCGCCGACCCCCGGCCGCTGACCGTCAAGGAGGTCTTCGCCGAGAAGACCCTCAAGGAGGGGCGGATCACGCTGAGGCTGGCGGACACCGGGATCGACGCCGACTGCGCGGCCGCGGTGTGGGGGCAGGCGCTGGCCGAGCGGCTCGCCGAGGCCGGCTGCACCCAGGCCGTCCGCGGCTCCTACGTCAGCGCCGACCGGCGCCACGTCGCCCAGTACACCCTGTTCAACCTGCGGGACAAGGCCGCCGCCGACGGGCTCGTGCAGTCGCTGGCCTCCCTGCACCGGGGCGGCTGGGTCCGGACGCTGGACTCGGCGCAGGCGGTCTTCCCCGGGGCGGACGGGCACACCGAGGGCAGCGGCCACGCCATGGGGCACTACGCCGGCCTGGTCTGGCTCGCCCGCGCCGACGGCGCCGAGCCGGGCGCGCAGGACGACTTCGTCTCCCTGTCCCTGGCCGTCCGGGGTGCGGAGAAGGCCGTGTTCCGCCGGGTCGTCGAGGCCGCTCCGGCCCCGTAGCCGCCCGGCGGGACACCGGGGCGTCCGTGCGGACCGCCGCCGCGCGCCCCGGCGCCGCAGTAAGCTCGGTGACCATGCGCAAGTGGATCGCCGTCGCCGCCGCAGCCGTGCTCGCCGCCGGGGGAGCGGCGTCCTGGTGGCTGCTGCGCGAGCCGGACGGGGTGCGGCCGGCGACCGTCAGGAGCGAGCTGAACACCGCGCACTACGACCCGATCGCCACCCGCGCGCTCGACCCGGAGCCGCTGACCGCCGCCGAGATCTTCCCCGGGGACCGGGTCTCCTCCGAACAGGCCGTCCTGACGGGCGCGCGCCCGGAGTCGCTGGCCGACTGCGCCTCGGCCGTGTGGGGGAGCGCCGAGGCGGCCGTGGCCGGCTGCACCCAGGCGCTGCGGGCCGGATACACGAGTGCGGACGGCCGGACCGCAGGGCAGTTCGTCATCTTCAACCTGCCCGACTCCGCCGCCGCCGACCGGCTCGTCACCGCCCTGTCCCGCGACGGCTTCGTACGGCCGGCGGCAGGGCTGCCCGAGGCGTTCGACGGCGCCCGCGGCTGGGCGCAGGCGCGGGCGCTGGGCCACTACGTCACGGTGAGCTGGGTCGCCCCCGTGGGAGGGGGCCGGGTGGACCTGACCCACCCGCAGCTGGCCGTCGACGGTCTCAGCCTGGCGATCCAGCGGCGGCTGGTGTAGCGAGGGAGGCGGCCACCGCGGCGGGCAGCTCCGCCAGCCGGTGGGCGGGCAGCTCCAGCACGGTGGCGTCCCCCGCCCAGGGCGCGGCCTGCGCGACGAGGGCCCTGGCCTGCCGCTTGGTCAGGTCGCCCCGGGCCCGGATGAGGGCCTCGCGCCAGGTGTTGGCGAGCTTGCCGTGGGCGTTGTCGAGGATGCCGCGCAGGACCCGCTCCCGCTGCCCCTCGGGGAGCGGCCGCCGTACCGCCTCGACGCTGCGGCCCCGCGCGGTCACCTCGTAGACGGCCGTCAGCGGCCCGGCGGGAGGGTCGGCGGGCGCGGCCGTCCAGGCCCGGACGCGGCGGGCCCGGGTGGCGAGCAGGAGCCGGGGGAGCACGGCCTCCATGCCGGCCGGCACGGCGATCGCGACCTCGGCGGCCTCGGCGGCGTACGGCTTGGCGAGCCAGGTCGACAGGCGGGCCCGCGGCGTCTTCGGCAGCACGTCGCGCGGCCACTCGCCCACCAGCACACCGGGGGCGAAGTCCGCGGGGAGCGGGTCGGGGACCACGCCGGCGGGGCGGGACTCGACGGACTGGGGGCCGTGGGTGTAGATGGCGGCGCCGAGGCCGTCCACCCGGGCGGCGACGGCGGGCCAGGTCTTCGTCGTGGGGCGCAGGACGTACAGGTCGGCGGCCGAGCCGATGGCCTCGGCGCCGTGGTAGCGGTTGAAGTCCGGGTAGATCGCCTCGCTGACCAGGTTGAGGGCGCCCAGCGCGTGCTGCACCTTCAGCGCCAGCGCCGGGGTGTGCTCGCCGGCGCCGTACGCCAGCAGGACGCGGCCGCGCTCGCGGTCGCCGAGGCCCTCCACCGCGCGGGCCGCGAACAGCCCGATGCCCTCCGGCGTGTACGGCGGGTCGGTGAAGGCCAGGTCGGCCCAGTCGCGCACGGAGGCGGGCAGCCCCAGCCGCAGGTCGGCCCAGCGGGTGCGGACGCTCACCCCGAGCCGGTCGGCCTGCTCGGCGATGTAGGCCAGGACGCGCTCGTCGAGGTCCACCACGGCGACCTCCGCGTCCGGGCGCAGCAGCGCCGTGGCCAGCGAGGTCAGGTCGTGGTCGCCGACGAACAGCAGCCGGGCCCCGGGCAGCCAGAACCGGGTGTCCATCAGCAGCGCGCGCCGCACCACGGTCTCGGCGGTCGCGGCCACGTGGTCCAGCGCCTGCCGGCCCCGGGGGGCCGCGGCGACCAGCTCCTCCATGCGGGCCAGCAGCCCGGCGTGCCCGCCGAGCAGGTGCGCCACCGGGTCGGCGGGCGCGGCGGGCACGGCGGCGAGTCCGGGGAGCGGCTCGCGGAGCCGGAACCGGTCACCGGAGCGCTCCAGGTCGGCCGCGCGGAGCAGGGCCTCGACCGCCCGCCGGGACGTGGCGGTCTCGCGGACCAGGTCGGCCAGGGTCCACCAGCCGCCGTCAGCGAGCAGCGCCAGCGCCGTGCGCAA
This sequence comes from Planomonospora alba, assembly GCF_039534085.1. Classification (NCBI taxonomy): domain Bacteria; kingdom Bacillati; phylum Actinomycetota; class Actinomycetes; order Streptosporangiales; family Streptosporangiaceae; genus Planomonospora; species Planomonospora alba. Next base: position 6,843 of record NZ_BAAAUT010000048.1, on the reverse strand, counting down.
CCGCCTGCCGTCCACGCCCGCGCTCCGGAGCAGCTCCTCGATCGCCTCCATGGTCACCACCCTAGAGGCCCGCGGGCGGCGCCCGTCCCGCCGGGAGGGGCGGACCGCCGGGGCCGGCGGCGGCTCGTGCGGGCGCCGGGCGGGCGGACGGCACGGCAGGAATGGAGTGCTCGTTTTCTCCGTTGACGAAAACGGCGGACCCGCAGGAAAACACGGTGTTAGAGGGCGGGTAGGGAGGTTTCCGGCAGGGTACGGTAACCTTTACGCACCACGCAGCAGGGCCAACGTCGTCCCTTTGCTTATTCCAACGAAGCAGACGAAGACGACGGGAGGGATTCAATGCCTGCTGCCCGCCTCGGCTTTCCCGAGCCCCAGGGCCTGTACCACCCCGCGCACGAGCACGACGCCTGCGGTGTCGCCATGGTCGCGGACGTGGCCGGTCGCCGCAGCCACGACATCGTCGCCAAGGCCCTGACGGCGCTGTGCAACCTCGACCACCGGGGAGCCCAGGGTAGCGAGCCGGACACCGGTGACGGTGCCGGCATCCTCACGCAGATCCCCGACAGGTTCCTGCGCGCGGTGGCCGGCTTCGAGCTGCCCCCGGCGGGTTCCTACGCCGCCGGCGCGGCCTTCCTGCCGGCCGGCCCCGAGGCCCGCGCCGCCGCCGTGCGGCGCATCGAGGAGATCGCCGCCGAGGAGGGCCTGACCGTCCTCGGCTGGCGCGACGTCCCGGTGGACCCGGGCCTGCCGGGCCCGAGCGCCCGCGCCGTCATGCCGTTCTTCCGCCAGCTGTTCGTCTCCTCCCCGGGCGGCCAGGCCGGCCTGGAGCTGGACCGGCTGGCCTTCTGCCTGCGCAAGCGGGCCGAGCACGAGGCGGACGTCTACTTCCCCTCGCTGTCGTCGCGGACCATCGTCTACAAGGGCATGCTCACCCCCGGCCAGGTCGAGCTCTTCTTCCCCGACCTGACCGACGAGCGCTACGAGACCGCGATCGCGCTGGTCCACTCGCGCTTCTCCACCAACACGTTCCCGTCGTGGCCGCTGGCCCACCCGTACCGCTACGTCGCCCACAACGGCGAGATCAACACGGTCAAGGGCAACCGCAACTGGATGCGCGCCCGCGAGGCCATGCTGGCCACCGCGAACATCCCCGGCGACCTGTCGCGGCTCTTCCCGATCTGCGACCCCGACGGCTCCGACACCGCCTCCTTCGACGAGGCGCTGGAACTGCTCCACCTCGCCGGGCGGCCGCTGCCGCACGCGGTGCTGATGATGATCCCCGAGGCGTGGGAGAACCACACCGAGATGGACCCCGCGCGGCGGGCGTTCTACGAGTTCCACGCCTCGCTGATGGAGGCATGGGACGGCCCCGCCTCGATCAGCTTCTCCGACGGCACCCTGGTCGGCGCGGTCCTCGACCGCAACGGCCTGCGCCCGGGCCGGTTCTGGGTCACCGACGACGGCCTGGTCGTGCTGGCCTCCGAGGCCGGCGTGCTCGACATCGACCCCGAGCGGGTGATCCGCAAGGGCCGCCTGCAGCCCGGCCGGATGTTCCTGGTCGACACCGCCCGCGGCAAGATCATCGAGGACGACGAGATCAAGGCGGAGCTCGCCGCCGAGCGGCCCTACGCCGAGTGGCTCCACGCCGGGCTGGTCCGCTTCGAGGAGCTGCCCGCCCGGTCCCGGGAGGTCCCGAGCCACGAGGCGCTCGTCAGGCGGCAGCAGACCTTCGGCTACACCGAGGAGGAGCTGCGGGTCATCCTGGCGCCGATGGCGAGGACCGGCGCCGAGCCGATCGGCTCGATGGGCACCGACACGCCCGTCGCCGTGCTCAGCGAGAAGCCCCGGCTGCTGTTCGACTACTTCAGCCAGCTGTTCGCCCAGGTCACCAACCCGCCGCTGGACGCCATCCGGGAGGAGCTCGTCACCTCCCTGGCCAGCACCATCGGCCCCGAGGGCAACCTGCTCGACCCCGGCCCGGCCTCCTGCCGCCAGCTGGTCCTGCCGTACCCGGTGATCGACAACGACGAGCTCGCGAAGATCGTCCACATCAACGACGAGGGTGCCCTGCCCGGCTTCCAGCCGTACGTCGTCTCCGGCCTGTACGAGGTCGCCGGCGGCGGCGAGGCGCTGGTGCACCGCCTGGAGGAGATCCGCGCCGAGGTCTCCGCCGCCATCGCCGGCGGCGCGCGGATCATCGTGCTGTCCGACCGCGGCTCCTCCGCCGCGCTCGCGCCGATCCCGTCGCTGATGCTCACCGGCGCGGTCCACCACCACCTCATCAACGAGAAGACCCGCACCCGGGTGGGCCTGGTCGTCGAGACCGGCGAGGCGCGCGAGTGCCACCACATGGCGCTGCTCATCGGGTACGGCGCCGGCGCGGTCAACCCCTACCTCGCCATCGAGACCGTCGAGGAGATGGTCGACGCCGGCGTGCTGGACGTCGACCGGCACAAGGCCGTGCGCAACCTCATCAAGGCGTACGGCAAGGGCGTGTTGAAGATCATGTCCAAGATGGGCGTGTCCACGGTCGCCTCCTACACCGGCGCGCAGATCTTCGAGGCGCTCGGCCTCGGGCAGGAGGTCGTCGACGCCTGCTTCACCGGGACCGTCTCCCGCCTGGGCGGCGTCGGCTTCGACGTGCTGGCGCGCGAGACCGCCGAGCGGCACCGCCGAGCCTACCCCCGGGTGGCCAACGCCCACCGCCGCCTGGAGGTCGGCGGCGAGTACCAGTGGCGCCGCGAGGGCGAGCCGCACCTGTTCAGCCCCGAGACCGTCTTCAAGCTGCAGCACGCCACCCGCACCCGCCGCTACGAGATCTTCAAGGAGTACACGGACCTCGTGGACTCCCAGGCGGAGCGGCTGATGACGCTGCGGGGCCTGTTCAGGTTCAAGGAGGGCGTGCGCGAGCCGGTCCCGATCGAGGAGGTCGAGCCGGTCAGCGAGATCGTCAAGCGCTTCTCCACCGGCGCGATGTCCTACGGCTCGATCTCCGCCGAGGCGCACGAGACCCTCGCGATCGCGATGAACCGGCTGGGCGGCAAGTCCAACACCGGCGAGGGCGGCGAGGACCCCGAGCGGCTCCACGACCCCGAGCGCCGCTCGGCGATCAAGCAGGTGGCCTCCGGCCGGTTCGGCGTCACCAGCGAGTACCTGGTCAACGCCGACGACATCCAGATCAAGATGGCTCAGGGCGCCAAGCCCGGCGAGGGCGGCCAGCTGCCCGGCCACAAGGTCTACCCGTGGGTCGCCAAGACGCGGCACTCCACCCCGGGCGTCGGCCTCATCTCGCCGCCGCCGCACCACGACATCTACTCCATCGAGGACCTCGCCCAGCTCATCCACGACCTGAAGAACGCCAACCCGGCCGCCCGCGTGCACGTCAAGCTCGTGGCCGAGGTGGGCGTCGGCACGGTCGCGGCGGGCGTCAGCAAGGCCCACGCCGACGTCGTGCTCATCTCCGGCCACGACGGCGGCACCGGCGCCTCCCCGCTGACCTCGCTCAAGCACGCCGGCGCCCCCTGGGAGCTGGGCCTGGCCGAGACGCAGCAGACGCTGCTCCTCAACGGCCTGCGCGACCGCATCACCGTCCAGGTCGACGGCCAGCTCAAGACCGGCCGCGACGTGGTGATCGCCGCGCTGCTCGGCGCCGAGGAGTACGGCTTCGCCACCGCGCCGCTGGTCGTCTCCGGCTGCGTCATGATGCGGGTCTGCCACCTCGACACCTGCCCGGTCGGCGTCGCCACCCAGAACCCCGAGCTGCGCCGGCGCTTCAGCGGCAAGCCGGAGTTCGTGGTGAACTTCTTCGAGTTCGTCGCCGAGGAGATCCGCGAGTACCTCGCGCAGCTGGGCTTCCGCTCCCTGGACGAGGCCATCGGCCACGCCGAGCTGCTCGACACCGCCCGCGCCGAGCACCACTGGAAGGCCGCGGGCCTGGACCTCGCCCCGATCCTGCACCGGCCGCAGCTGCCCGCGGGCACGGCGGTGCGCAAGGTGCGCGAGCAGGACCACGGCCTGGACGCCGCCCTGGACAACACCCTCATCCAGCTGGCCGAGGGCGCGCTGGCGGACGGCGCCCCGGTCACCCTGGACCTGCCCATCCGCAACGTCAACCGCACGGTCGGCACCATGCTCGGCCACGAGGTGACCAAGCGGTACGGCGGGACCGGCCTGCCCGACGACACCATCGACGTCCGGTTCACCGGCTCGGCGGGCAACTCGTTCGGCGCCTTCGTCCCGCGCGGCATCACGCTGCGCCTGACCGGGGACGCCAACGACTACCTCGGCAAGGGCCTGTCCGGCGGCCGCATCACCGTGCGGCCGCACGACAGCGCCCCGCTGGACGGCCACATCATCGCCGGCAACGTCGCCCTGTACGGCGCGACCTCCGGCGAGCTCTACGTCCGCGGCGTGGTGGGCGAGCGGTTCTGCGTCCGCAACTCCGGCGCCACCGCGGTCGTCGAGGGCGTCGGCGACCACGGCTGCGAGTACATGACCGGAGGCCGGGTCGCCGTGCTCGGCCCGACGGGGCGCAACTTCGCGGCCGGCATGTCCGGCGGCATCGCCTACCTGCTCGACCTCGACCCCGCGCGGGTCAACCGCGAGATGGTGGAGATCGAGCCGCTGAGCTCCGGCGACTCCGCCGAGCTGCGCAAGATGATCGAGTCGCACCTGGCGGAGACCGGCTCGGTGAAGGCCGCCGAACTGCTGGCCGACTGGGACCCGGCGCGCTTCAGCAAGATCATGCCGACCGACTACAAGCGGGTCCTGCGCGCCGCCGAGGCGGCGCGGCTGGAGGGCCGGGACATCGACGAGGCGGTCATGACGGCCGCGGTCCAGGGATGAGGGGGGTAACACCGATGGCTGACCCGAAGGGTTTCCTGAACCACGGGCGCGAGCTGCCGGCGCGCCGCCCGGTGGACGTGCGCATCCGCGACTGGCGGGAGGTCTACGAGGACTTCCCGGCGGCCAAGCTGACCACGCAGGCGTCCCGCTGCATGGACTGCGGCATCCCGTTCTGCCACAACGGCTGCCCGCTGGGGAACCTCATCCCCGAGTGGAACGACCTGGTCTACCGCGACGGCTGGCGCGAGGCGGCCGAGCGGCTGCACGCCACGAACAACTTCCCGGAGTTCACCGGGCGCCTGTGCCCGGCCCCGTGCGAGGCGGCGTGCGTGCTCGGCATCAACTCCGACCCGGTCACCATCAAGCGCGTCGAGGTGGAGATCATCGACCGCGCCTTCGCCGAGGGCTGGGTCACCCCGCAGGCCCCGGCGGTCCGCAGCGGCAGGCGTGTCGCGGTCGTCGGCTCGGGCCCCGCGGGCCTGGCCGCCGCCCAGCAGCTGACCCGCGCCGGGCACGACGTGGTGGTGTTCGAGCGGGCCGACCGGATCGGCGGCCTGCTCCGCTACGGCATCCCCGAGTTCAAGATGGAGAAGCGGCACATCGACCGGCGGCTCGCGCAGATGCGGGCCGAGGGCACCGAGTTCCGCACCGGCGTCAACGTCGGCGTGGACGTCACCGCCGCGCAGCTGCGCGAGGAGTTCGACGCGGTCGTCCTGGCCGGCGGCGCGACCCAGTGGCGGGACCTGCCCGTCGCCGGGCGCGAGCTGAACGGCGTCCACCAGGCGATGGAGTACCTGCCCCTGGCCAACAAGGTGCAGGAGGGCGACCTCGCCGACTCGCCGATCTCCGCGGCGGGCAAGCACGTCGTGGTGATCGGCGGCGGCGACACCGGCGCCGACTGCATCGGCACGGCGATCCGCCAGGGCGCCGCCTCGGTGACCCAGCTGGAGATCATGCCGCGGCCCCCGGCGTCCCGCCCGGCGGGCCAGCCGTGGCCCACGTTCCCCATCCTGTTCAAGATGGAGAGCGCCCACGAGGAGCTGGCCGACAAGCGGGGCGAGCGCGTCTACGCCGTCTCCACCACCGAGTTCGTCGGCGACGCCGACGGCAACGTCCGGGCGCTGCGCCTGGTCGAGGTGGAGGGCCCGGCGAGCGGCTTCGCGCCGGTCCCCGGCACCGAGCGGGAGATCCCGGCCGAGCTGGTCACCCTGGCGATGGGCTTCACCGGCCCGGAGAAGGGCCCGCTCCTGACCGACCTGGCCGCCGAGGCCGGGGAGGGCTTCTACGACGCCCGCGGCAACGTCGCCCGGGACAAGGGCTACATGTCGGCCGTCGAGGGCGTGTTCGTCGCCGGGGACATGGGCCGCGGCCAGTCGCTGATCGTCTGGGCGATCGCCGAGGGCCGCTCCGCCGCCTCGGCCGTCGACCGGTACCTCACCGGCCGGACCGCGCTCCCGGTGGCGATCCCGCCGACCGCCCGCCCGCTCGTCTGACGCCCCCGCCGGGCCGTCCGGCCCCCGGGCCCGCACGCCGTACGCGGGCCCGGAGGCCGGGTTGCTTTGCGGGATGCATGCCTGGAAGATGCTCATCCGAGGTCGTCCGGGGCATGGAGGGTGGATGAGGCGGGGGAGCGGGCTCCGGACGGCCGCGGCGGCGGCCGCACTGGCGGGCGCCCTCGCGGCGGCGGGCCCCGCCGCCGCCGAGCGGGGCGCGGGCTCCCGCGAGTACCTGGTCTTCCACACGCCGGGCGCCCAGGCGCGGGCGCTGCGGGCCATCACCGGGGCCGGCGGCACGGCCCTGTCCACCGAGCCCAGGCTGGGCTACGTCGTCGCGGCGGGGCCCGGTGACCGCTTCGTCGAGGAGCTCGCCGGGGACCCCGCCGTCGCGGGCGTCGCCTCCGACCGCCGGATCGGCACCGCCACGGCCGGGCCCGCCGCCGCGGTCCGGCCCGCCGGCGTCGTCCTGGCCGCGGCCGGGCTCGCGGACGCCGGGACGGCC